>CAYWSC010000117.1:0-6395 GCA_964460695.1 Hadarchaeota archaeon (SeqCode) | reverse complement strand
GGATCTCATCGTCGGGAACAATACGAACAAGCTTTTCTTCCTAAGGGGAAAGGGAGGCGTGGAGTTCGACGCTCCAAGGGAGATTCTGGTTCGCGGCGATCCCTCTCCATTTGGCTGGAGGAAGCGTCCCTTCGCCACCGACCTGGATGGAGATGGCAGAGTGGAGCTTGTCGCCGCGGACGGCAGGGGGAGGATCTGCGTCTTCCAAAGGACAGAAGACCCGCTGTTGCTAAAGCCCGGCGTCCCGCTGAACTATCTCGACGGGCAGCCCATAACGACCGACTCGATACCCCCGGGGATGTACGAGGATCCAGTGGTGTGCATCTGGGTCTGCGACTGGGATCGAGACGGCCTGCCCGATCTGCTAGTTTCCTCTAACCTGCAAACCAGTTTACTTAGGAATGCTGGAACCGGGGAGGAACCCCTCTTCGAGAGGCCGGTTCCCCTGTCCACCCCAGAAGGCGTGATACAGATCGGTCACCACGAGACCTCCGTCGCAGCCTTGGACTGGGATCTCAGTGGAAACATAGACCTAGTGATAGGCGGCGAGTCTGGGTCGCTGTACTTCTTCAGGAGGGACTATCTGGAGAATAGGATCCACAAATACACCTTGGACTATCCCAAGCCAGCAAAATAGACGCCGATTCGGCCATCCAAAACGGTTCGGATTGGCCACTGGACTGCTGGCGAACAATCATGGTGTGTGACGGCCAGCAATGATGATGCCTCCTCCCGGAACCCTGCCCAGTTTTTATGAACCTTTAAATCCGCGGCGAAGAGCCTTTCTTTCGGGTTTATGCTCGAAAGGTGAGCTTCTTGACTTCTTCGAACGGAGGGGTTCCCAGGATCCTGGCCATCTTCACGTCCGAGGGCATCCAGGGAGAGTGCCAGATCTTCACCAAGTATCACCCGGATCGGGAGATCCTTGACAACGAGAGAATCCTGCAGGAGATCCGGTCCAGATGTCAAGGGATCGAAATCGTAGGCGACGCTGGTGCAACCACAACCGCTGAAGCAGCAGAAAAGATCCGTGACGAGGAATCCAGGGTAGACGGTCTCCTGCTCTTCGGCACGCCTTCCGACGAGCTGCTGTCTCTCGGCCTACCGATCGTTGCTGTGTACCCGCTCTGGGGTCAGTGGATGTGCCCCTTCAGCCCGAATGAGGGTCGGCGCGTACTCACCTCCTTCCTGCCCGTCATACCCGATAACGATTCTCGCCTCTTCGAGTCTCGGCTAGACGACATCGCGGCAAAGGTTAGGCTGATCGGGGTTTTGAGTCGTCTGAAGGGCCTCCGTGTCCTTGTGGTTACGGATCGACCTGTCCTAGGTGAGTACGAGCCGATGCAGATCCAGGTTGACGGAGACAGGGACGCCTACGAGAGGAGGTATCTTGCCAACTTGAAGGAGACCCTAGGGGTCGAGCTGGTGGACATAAGACAGCGAGTGCTGGTTGAGCGTATGAACCAGGTCCAGGAGGCCGATGCCAGGGAGGTCGCGCAGAGGTGGATCTCCCAGGCAAAGGGATTGAAGGGTACGAACGAGGAGGAGGTTGTCAAGTCCGCCCGGCTCTACCTGGCGATGAAGGCCCTCTTGGAGGAGTATGACTGCCAGGCGATAACCACGGAGGGCTACACGGTCTTCCAGTACTACGAGGGGGGACCCATACCGTCGCAGGGGCTGCCCTCCTCCCAGCTGTGCACCGAGGGTATCGTCGCGACCTCCGAGACCCTGATCGATTCCCTCGTGACCCAGCAGATCGGCCTCCTCGCCACGGGTAGCACCGGCTTCAACGGCGACTATCTGATAGACCCATTCAACGAGATCGCCATCGTGGGACACTGCGAGTGTCCTTTCAACCCCTTTGGCGATGATAGGAGGGTGCCCTACGTCATCAGGAACCTCCCTCTGTGGGAGGAGGGCAAGGGAGGCGCATGCGTCCAAGTAGACCTCCCGGTCGGCGAGGCTGTAACCGTCGTGAAGGTGAGCGTTCACGACAGGAAGATGAGCATCTTCACCGGGACGACCGTGTCTGGAGAGGAGCTCTTCGCAGGCTGGGATGACATCCTCTGCCGAACCAAGGTCGCCATAAAGACGAGGGCCGACATCCTGTTCCGCAACGTGGACTGGAAGACATTCGGCAACCACAGAGTCGTGTTCTTCGGTGACCACAGGGAGAAGTTCAGACAGCTAGCCGTCCTAATGGGTTTTGATGTGGTCGAGGATGATGCCGATCCCTGCGAAGCGAAAATTTCTCGTGCGTGAAGTTGGCTTATAGAATGGAGGTGGAGAAATGGACGTCAACCGCTGGAGGGAGGAGATCGAGAGGCACAGGAGGGAGAAGGACCTTTTCTTCGCGCAGAGCCCTGACTCCCCCATACCTCCGGAGGACAGGCCGAGGTTTACGGGTCTAGCCTATTTTCCACCCGATCCCGCGTACCGGTTCGAGCTGAAGCTGCACGAGCATAAGGAGTTTTCGACGGTAAAGATGGCGTATTCTGGCGGGGAAGTCAGGGAATTCATCCGGGCTGGGGAGTTCAGGTTCAGGATAGGTGGAGTGGACCTAGTCCTTCAGGCCTATCAGAGCCACCCAGGGGAGAAGACCCTGTTCGTTCCATTCAGAGACCTCACCTGTGGAAAGGAGACCTACGGGGCGGGGAGGTATCTAGACCTCTCGCCCGAATGGCATCTGCTCGGTGGCCAGAAGTGGGTCTTGGACTTCAACCTGGCCTACAACCCTTGGTGTGCCTATAGCGAGGCATACACATGTCCCTTCATCCCAACCGAGAACTGGCTCAAGGTTCCCATCCGAGCCGGCGAGAAGAAGTACCCTCTTGCCAGGGAGAACGAGGAGCACTGAACACGGGGAGCGGCCATGCTCCACAAATTCTCGTCCTACTCTCCTAGCCCGCCGGTCCGTGTCCCCCGCGGCAGGAGACCTCTCGGCCAGGCCGACCTCACTGGGGGGAGGCAAGCCTCGTCGTGCCTACCTCTTTGTAGGCTCTTCGCCTGACCATCAGGCTCCACAACACGAAGCCGGAGAGCATGCTTGTAGACGAAACCACCAACCACTCTATCGCGAAGATCCATACTAGAGCTCTTTCACGGGCCTTCAGGGCAAGGTCGACGAGGGTCTCCACGCGTCGATTTGCCGCCCTGATCTCAGAGAGGGCGTCTTCATACCTACCCTCAAAGTATGATTTCTCGGCCTGGCTCACTGGACCGGCCTCAAGCTCGAGGAGGTCCTCGTAGAGGTCGCTAGTCTTCGCCCCGAACTTCTCGACGAACTCTAGGGTCGCGGTGAACAACCCCTTTCCCTCCAGGTAGCCCTGGAACTCCCTTCGTATCTGAATTGGGAGCAACACATCGTCGGGTAGTTTCCTACCCACGGTGTAGGTGATTATGTTGGCCATTATGTCTATGGAGAACTTGTTCTCCGAGAAGCCGTATGTCGTTCTCTCCCAGAACGGATGGTCGAGGTCATCCGCCGCAACCCAACAGAGGCCCCCGCCACCATATCTCCATGAAGCCATCCATGGCCACCCGAAGGGCACGAGGTCGCCCCAGATGGTCGCACCCTCCCTGGGAACGATCTGACCGCAGCCATAGGCCCTTGCATTCTCCACACCGAGTTCTATGAACGGCGTGAAGACAGGTGGGAGGCCCCTCCTGAACCGGACTCTATAGAAGGAGAGGCCCCAGGCCCACTGGTTGAACTCGCGAGAGACATCGTGGGGAATAACCTTGGAGAGGTCGCACGACATGACGCTGCCGTAGTTCGGGCCGAAGGTCCAGAAGGTGCCTACCCCGCCCTTCTCGACCGCGTCAAGCATCATCTCCACCTGGCGGCCTGTGAAGACTGACATGTCGCCGTCGACGAAGAACAGAATCGAGTAGTTGAGCAACTCCCGACGAGTCCTGGGGAAATAGATCCGTGAGTACTTGCGGGCCTGCTGGTACGGGATCTCCCTTGTTTGGATCGGGGTGTAGTCGTAGATCGGATCAACGGCGCACAGCGTTATTACGGGGCAGGGGTATATGTCGCCGGTCAGGAGCAGGTGGATTTTTGTGTCGCCAGCAGAAGTAGGGCCCATGGGCAGTAGCACTGCAGCTAGGAGGGTAAGAAGCGAGGCCGCCAACCTCGGATACCCGGCACTCATCGAATCATTTCCCTCCACAACTGGGTAGCGTCCGCTCCCTCATAAACATCGTCGTGCCTAATGGCTGGGCCGGAAGGGTTAAATGATAGTAGGCTACAACGGACAGCGTCGCTGTGAGCTCGTCGATGAACAGCGGGGTGTGTCGAAGAGGTGTTGAGGTTGGCGAAGACTGCGATAGATGTGGTCAGGAGGGCTGGCGTCGACGTCGAGAAGCTGGTTGAGCTCCTCGTCAAGAATGCGGCGGCAGAGCTGACGACTTACTACTACTACACGGTTCTGAGGGCAAACCTTATCGGACTTGAGGGGGAGACCATCAAGGAGATAGCAGAGACCGCGAGGATTGAGGACAGGAACCACTTCGAGGCCCTGGTGCCACGGATCTACGAGCTGGGCGGGTCCCTTCCGAGGGATATGAAGGAGTTCCACGACATCTCTGGATGCCCTCCCGCATACCTTCCGGAGGATCCGACGGACACCAAGGCGATGCTGGAGGTCTTGGTCAAGGCCGAGAGATGCGCTGTGCTGCAGTACACCAACGTCTGCAACATGACCGCTGGAAAGGACCACAGGACCTACGACCTGGCTCTCTCCATACTGCACGAGGAGGTGGAGCACGAGTCCTGGTTCTCGGAGTTCCTCGGCGAGGGGCCGTCGGGCCACTTCCTAAGGCGTGGCGAGACCTCTCCCTTCGTGTCAAAGTTCCTAAGGTGAAGAGACCGCTTCTCCACTAGTTGCGAGCGTGAGGGGCTCGTCCTGTCGCGGCTACTTGGGATTGGGCCTCAGCCCTGCCCTGTAGAGAAAGTCGAGGATCTCTGCTGTATGATCCGTCTCTAGGATGTGTGCGCCCAGCTCCACCGCCCTCAAGGCCCCTGCCTCATTATCGTTGGGGCCGAGGATTGACTGGTACACGAGGACCCCTGCCGAGCGGGCCGCTTGGTAGCTCTCCTCGTTCAGGGTATACCTGTTGAAGTTGACCGCGTCTGGCTCGAACCTCTCTATCAAGAGCTCCACGTTGCCGGGCCTGAGTCCCATGATCATGGTTGTGAGACGGGGGCACATCTGCTTTGCCTCTCTGAGAAGCTCTCCGTCCGGACTCGAGACCATGGTCTGCTCCTCCATGCCCATCTCCTCGACGAGCGAGACTACTGCCTCTACTGGTGCGTCCTTGATCTCGACGTTGACCTCCATTCGACGGCCCTTTATGAACTCGAGCGCCTCGCGCAGGGTCGGTATCCGGGTGCCCTTGAAGGCCTCGCCAAAACGAACCCCGGCGTCAAGCCTCCTTATCTCGTCGAGGGTCAGATCGGAGACCTTCCCCGAGCCATTGGTGAACCCGTCGACCGTCGAGTCATGGACGACGACTATCTGCAGGTCTCCAGTGACCCTAGCGTCCAGCTCTATCATGTCGGCTCCAAGCTCCGCCGCCCTCAGATAGGCGGGTATGGTGTTCTGAGGAGCCTCCAACATGGCCCCCCGATGGGCGGCGACCTCAGGGTACGGCTTTCTAAGGGTCATGCCTCTTCTCCCCCCTCCTGATTATCACGACACCGATCAAGAGGGCTGCAAGGAGCGCCACGGTGCCCTCACGGACCGGCGACGCCAGAGCCATCTTGTCCAGATAGAACTTTGAGTCCTGGACGGAGTATATTCTCACGTAGAGGAGAAATGTGTCGGCGATCCCTAGAGCAGAGAGATCCAGGCTGACGGGGACCCATTCCTTGCCCTGGAGGTCGACCTGCAGCTGTGAGAGAGGAATCGTGGGAGACGCGTCTTCGGTGGCAACTTGGACGAATACCTTTTCTGGGTCCAGGGATATCGGCTTCAGGTAGAAGGTGAGGGACCTAAAGCCCCTCGTCGGCATTCCGTCTCCATCGAGATATCTGAATCGGATCGCTCCGCCGCGGCCAATCGTGACGTTTTGGCAGTACAGACCTTCCAATGCCCCCACGTCGCACCGCTCAACCTCAGCGCTACCCATCTTCTCGATGGTCCAGCCCTCCTCAAGAGAATCGAGATAGATCGGGTAGTCCCTTCCGGGAAGAACCATAATGTTAACCGTCGCGTTGGCCGCGTAGCCACCGTCCCTGACCCCCACAGTCAAAGGGTGGGGTCCAAGCCCGGCGTCGGCAGGGATCTGGATAGCCCGTGCAAATCTTCCATCGCCTGGCACCTGGTCGCCGTGGGTCCCATCGTCGAAGAGGGGAACAGCGCCACCCCCCATAGGTGAGAGGTCTATGA
>CAYWSC010000116.1:0-6399 GCA_964460695.1 Hadarchaeota archaeon (SeqCode) | reverse complement strand
GGGACCAAATGGACGATCACGGAGCTTCACAGAAGAATCAACCCAAAGGAGGTATACAGGTATCTCTGCGAAACAGGCGGGCTTTTGACCGTCTTCTTCGAGGATTTCGATGTGAAGGTCAACGGCCTCTCGCTGAAGGAGCAGTTGCCCGAGGGCAAGTCCTTCGAGATAGACTTCACCCTCAAGGACGGGAGGAAGGTCTCTGGCGTCGCCCTGGTCACCGGGAAGATAGAGCGCATGAGCATCTGCGTGAACTACGTCAAGGTGGTTGACAGGGTATTCGGTGGCCTCGGCGGCTTCGTGAACGCTGACTTCCTGAAGGAGACGAGCGACAGAAACAGCATAATCGAGAACGAGGACTACGAGCAGTTCGCTCGCGCACTGAGGTCCTACCTGAGACGCGAGATGATTAGGCTCAGTGAGGACGACGAGCTCCTCCGCCCATACGTTGAGACCTTCAAGCACTTCGCCAGGACTTTCAAGGTTCCTCAAATCGCGGAGAGGATTCCGGTGGAGGTCTTGGGGATAGGGGAGCAGAGGATAGGCGAGCTTAGGGGCGACATAATCTTCACCAGGAGCCATGACGACAGGGCAGAGGTGGCCATTCTCAACGGCTACACCGTCGTCTTGGCATCCGACGAGACGATACCACACCTGCTGAGGCTTGTTCACCGGGACGCCAGGTCGATCGACGATGTAGATGTTGGGGGAAGGGCCGAGTCGTCGGCCTCCACCGAGAAGACTAGGGTTCTCCTTAGCACGGCTGGGAGACTCGTCCGACAGGCCTTCAAGATGATCGATCCGAAGAGGATCTACGAGGAAACCGGCATCTCGGTAAACATTCCCCAGCCGACCTCAACTCCAAGAGCTGCGGCAGGCGACGCTAGGGTCGGCGTCGACCAGAAGGCCGCGGATCCAAGGAGGGGCGAGGCGAAGGCGAGGACGCCCAGATCCAGGCTGGTTAGCGACACGATTACTGCAAGGGGAATAAGGATATCCTTCGTAGAGTACAGCAACCAGGCAGAGCCCTCGTTCTCCTCCACATCCGAGATATACCTGAACACGAACAACGAGTTCATAGAGAGGATCCTCGAGGCGCCGAGGCAGCTGATACCGTTGTTCCTCGTTGACCCAGTGGCCCACGAGCTTGCACACATACTCCTCGGAACCAGGATCCACAACGAGGACTTCGTCAAGCTAAACGACTACCTCAGGTACAACCTATTCCTAGGCCACCTCTCTGAACTGACGGAGTCCCTGAAGAAGGGCTGAGGCTGCGGATGCGAGCTTTCTATACTACCCCTGGGAACGTGATCTGTTGATAGGGATACTGGGCACCAACCCGGATTCTTGGCGGCTGAGGGAGCTTGTTTCGGCGCTGAAAGAGATGGACGTCCCGCATCAGGCCCTCTTTCCCTGGCTTTTCTCCCTCCAGCAGGAACGTGACCAGCTGGAGGTAAGGTACGCCTCCGCCCTGATCGGGGAGGAGTTGAACTTCGACTTGATCTACGTCATATCCCTGGGCCTAGAGCTCCTGCCAGAGGCCCTGTTCAAGCTGAGGCTGCTCAGGATCATGGAGTCTCTGGGAACCAGGATCGTGAATTCGGTCTCGACGATAGAGACGTGTAGGAACAAGGTGGATATGACTCTTACGCTCTCATCTAGAGGCATTCCAATGCCGGAGACCTTTGTCACGGAGAGCGTCCACCTGGCCGCCGAATACATCTCGTCCAACAAGCCGTGTGTGATAAAGCCGATCACAGGCCTCCAGGGGAGGGGGATCATCCTCATCCCCGAGGGGATGAGCCAGGGCGACATCGTCGACTACCTATCATGGTTCCAGGGGCGCTACGGGAGGGATGTGATATACGTCCAGAAGTACGTCGAGCACCCCTCCTACGACATCAGGGTTCTCGTCGTGGGTGACCGTGTGGCCGCCAAGATGAGGAGATTCAGCCCGGAGAGTTGGAAGACCAATATCTCGGCTGGAGCCCAGCCCCAACCATCCGACGACGATGTGGACGACCTCGCTCTCCAGGCTGCCCGAGCCGTGGGCGGAGAGGTCGTCGGTGTGGACATACTCCCGTCCGTCTCTGGAGAGTACTACGTGATAGAGGTAAACGCGTTTCCAGGGTGGAGGGGGCTACAAGAGGTATCCGAGGAGAGAATAGCGGCTGCCGTCGTGGAATACCTCTCCTCCCTCAGCTAGGCACAGCTCTTGCGGGTCGTCTATCCGACATCAGAGGGAGCCCGGGGAATCAGCTCGAGCTGGCCGTTGAACCTCTTCACCAGTCCGACGACCTCCACCTCCGTTCCAACAGAGATGTTTGTGACGTCGAAAGGCGCGTAGACCCTTATCCTCTCTGCCGCGCCGCGCACCCATATCGAGCAGGACCGTCGATAGTGCTTGACCGATGTGACCCTCCCGCGAATCCTGACGAGCTGGTACAGATCTGCGTCCGAGATTTGATCGATATCCCTGTCAACGACCTCTCCCGGCTCCACCGATAGGTCTGAGAGCGAGTTGGGGACGACCTGTAGCCTGTCCCTGTACTTCTTCACCGTTCCAACCACGGTGAGCAGATCGCCGAGGGCGATGTTGACCTCGCCCCCGCCCCCGAACAGCGGGACGTCGAGATCCGTCTCGTTGTATAGGGTCAGGAACACGTTCTTTCCGGACACGAACTTCCTGATGACAACCCCGCTCACCCGGACTCTCCTTCCAAGCATCTCCTCTGAGATCTGCCCTATGGGCAGGATGCCTGCCTTTTCGACATCGACCTCTATCACGTCCAATCCACCACCTCTTCCCCTTACGACCGCGGTGACCAGATCGCCGTCTGCAAGGCTCAGACCTCGCGCACAACCCAGAGGCAGGACTCCACACTGGGCTTCGAGGACCGGGCTAGATCGGTTGAAAGCTATGGTTCCGCTGACCTTTCCCAGTCCGTGGAATACCTCCTTTCGACAGAGGTCGACCGAGGGAAGGCTGGCAGGATGGGCCTCGATTAGGTCGGACATGTCGAGGTATGGATGCCCGCCAGAGGTCTTCATCCTACCCGAGACGGTGACGTTGGCCAACCATCTCAGAGGATACTTGCGATCCGCCCTGACCCCTATGGATCCAGTCTCGTCCGCCAGCACGAAGTCCTCTCCGGATCCAGATGGCCTGAGTGCTATCCCGCGAAGGACAACGACCTCGCCAATCCTGCGAAGGGCTGACACGGCGTCGGAGATGTCCACCCCCAAAAGCTCTACGTCTCTGTCTATCCGCGGGACGACCTGAAGCGATCCCCTGTACTCCTCCACGTACCCAGTTACCCGCATCCTTTCGCCGACGAAGACCTTGGGCAGCCGAGCCGCCATGTTGCTGAAGATGGGGACCTGGCATTCGCCTGATTCGTCCCTCAACCTGAGGAACAGGTGGCCCTCGTCGTGGATTCTCACCGAGGTGACGACTCCGCTGATCCTCACCACGTCTCCTATGTACCTGTCCAGCATGTTGATACTTATGCCGTGCGGTTCTACCTGCAGGGAAAGGACGTAGATAGCCGTCAGCCCTACGAATGTGCAGATCAGGCTGAGTCTGAGCAGACCCCTGGCCACCACTGCTCTGACCGTTGGCCGAAACGATGCATCTAGTTTCGCGTCGCTCCGGGAGAACTGTTCAAAGGGCGGTTTCACCGACCGAGAAAGATCCTACGCTATGTATGGCGACAGCTCCTCCATCTTGAACGTAGAGAGAGTCTGGGCTGTCACCCTCCCGTCCGCGTCTAGACTCATCTTCTCATAGAACAGCCTCCTAGTCTCGGAGAGGAGGTCCTCGGTTGTGGTGAATCTGAACGCCCTCTCTGGGAGCCGGTCATCCTCCTTCGAGAACCCGTTCAGCCCGTCGATCATTCTTGCCAGGACGTAGCTCTGATAGGCCGCCTGCTCGATCTCATCCCTTCCAGCGCTTATTCCGAGCAGGTTTTCCACCAGTCTGGGAAGCTCCGGCACGAGGACCCGTCTCGTGAAGTAGCAGGCACCGGTCATCTGGCATATCATGCTCGTTGGGATTGCTTTGTAGATCTGTTCGGCCCACCATGTCGCATCGGCGACCTTATCGGGGTTGGAGATTCCAACGGTGTAGGTCCCGAGCGAGGTGTGGCATGCGCCCCGCAGGGCGAAGGCGTAGCCCAGGTTGCTCCAGAAGGGGTAGGCGGCGCCCTCGAGCCCCTTGACCTGCATGGCTATGTCCTGGTCTCCGAGCTTCTCGCTGGCTTTCCTGACGCCTTCGGAGAGAATCGCGCCCTCCCCCTCCCTGTAGGCTATCTTCCTTATCAGGTCGAGGAGTGCCTCGCCGTCGCCGAAGGTGGGGCCTGTTCCCTTCCTCTCGTTGTGCTCGAAAAACCATCCTATGACTCCTCCAGTTGACATCGCGTCGAGGCCCAGCTCGTCGCAGGTTCTTATCGCCTCGGAGAGGATATGGATGTCGTAGATCCCGCAGTTCGGCCCGAGAAGGTCTACGTTCTCATAGTCCATCTTCCACAGGGTCTCACCGCTGGGATCCTTCGGTATCTTCCAACACATTATGGGACAGGCACACCCCTTGCGCGATATGGACCATCCCTTGGAGACGAGGTACTCCGGATCCAGCCTGTAGGACTCTTCGGAGTCGAATCTCCTAAAGTTCTCCGCGGGGAGTGCCTTCAGCGGAACCAGGTACGCCCAGTTTCCACCCCAGGTTCCGTGCCGCTTGTACTTCTCGGTAGAGCTTCCTGAGGAAAGCTCTCTGTTTATGCCTTTCAGCCAGTCTGAGAAGTCCTCCTTGAGCTTCTTTGGCTTTGGAAAGAGATCCTGGGATCCCTTGAAGGCGACGGCCTTGACGTTCATGCGTGCCATCACCAGGCCTGGCCCACCCCTTGCAGCCGCCCTGACGTGATCGTGAGGCATATAGCTGACGTGGACGCTTGAGAACCGTACACCGTTGAATCCAGCCGGGCCGACTACGACACTTCCACGGTAGCCACGCTCAAAGCACAGGTCGATCGTCTCGAAGGTTGAAAGCGCGGGGTCAAGCTCAACAAGCTCGACCTCTCTTCTCTTTGCGGAGGCATCGACCATGACTGCGACCGGCTCGGATGCCTTCCCCTCCAGCACGACGCCGTCTATCCCGCAGCTCTTGATATGGGGTCCGCACAGCCCGCCCGCGGCGGCGTAGCCGACGCCGAACCTGCCGTTCTTCTCCTTCACCGGCGAGTTGAACTCGATGTAAGTCCGGGTGCAGCCGCTGGGCAGCCCGTTCTTGGGAAGCCCGGTCAAGAAACCCGTGTTTATGACGAATCTCCCGGCGGGATCATCGCATGGCTGTCTGTCCAGTAGCTCTTGGAAGCCGAAGCCTATGCCGCCAATCAGCCTTCGAAGAGCCACCTCCCCGTAGCGATCAACATCCTCCTGTACCCAGTCTACGAATTCGAAGCTCTCCCTATCCAGGTTGTATCTTAAGATCTCTCCGGCGATAGTCAAGAGTTCACCCTCCTCCAATCGGCGAAAGCAGCTTCACAACATCGTCTTTGGCGAAGCGAATCCTGCCCCGCTGGGACCTCGGGAGGACCCTTTCGTTGTACACCACTGTGAGTCCCTCTGCCGTATCCTCGTCTCTAAGCAGCTTCGCCATCTTCTCCCCAAACTTCTGCGACAGCTCGTCGAGCAGCTCGCCCAGCGTCTCCGAGTTGGATTCCATCTCCCTCGTCCCAGCGAGCGATCTCAGGACTCCGTAGAAAACTACCTTCAATCCGGCTCTCCGCCGGAGAGCGGATAGAAAACACTTTCCGAAGACATCGTCAGCCGGAGTACCCCGAAAACATATACAAGTACCGGGTCCCGGCAGCGGGCAATGAGACGGATTAGCCTCGTCGTTGTGATCGTCGCCCTCGTAGCCACGGGACTCCTTCTAGGATGTGTCGGGAAGAAGGTGATGGACGTAAGCGTCAGGGTCTCTGCGACGGATGTCTCGGCAACACCTGTCGAGGACGGGCAGGACCTGAAGGCGGTTGCCCACGTTGTCGCCGTGAACAATGGAAGCGCGGGCTACGCAACGATCAAGGTGGAGCTGTACGACGATGAGGACAACGTCTTCGCCTCTAAGAGCGAGAGGGTCCACCTGGACAAGGGCGAGACCAAGAAGTTCGACGTGACCGTTGAGACCAAGGTGGCGGCGGACTTCGACTACGAAGCTGTATACGCACTTGCCTCTGTCGAGAAGACCGAACCCGACTAAAACCGTCGACGGGAGGTGCTGAGGGAAAACGTATCAAGGCACCTCCATCCAGAGCCCACCTATGGGTCAGGCCGACGGGGAGTACTGGTGGAAAAGACCCATCACCATATGCGACCTAGGCCTCTCAAGCATCGACG
>CAYWSC010000115.1:0-6415 GCA_964460695.1 Hadarchaeota archaeon (SeqCode) | reverse complement strand
ACGTATCCCCAGGGTCCCTCTCCAGTAGGAGCGACCTCCCTTGCCTGTGGCCAGCACGAGTCGTCGAAATTCAGGTCGATCCATCCCGATTCGGCCTTCTTGCTCACCTTCCACTCCTTGTTGGTGGCTACCACGATCTGTCCGTCATCCAGCTCCAGGACGAGTTTTCCGGCCACGCCGGCCGGCCCGCCCTCAAGGTTTCGGGCCTCGACGGCGATGATGTTGCGGCCAGGCTTGATGTCCCCGTTCAGGTCAACCACGGTCGGCGTCTTCCACGAGTCCTGCTCTTTAGCACTCTCCGCAACCTTGGCGCCGTTTACGTAGAGGACGAACTGGTCGTCGGCCGTGATCACCACTCTTGCTCGGCGTACCGTCCTGTCAGATGGAACCTCGACTACTCTCCGCAGATAACAAGTCCCGGGGATGGCGTCCTCCCGCGGGTTTCCCTCCGGGAACCAGATCCATTGGCATCCCCAGAGGTTCAACGGGTCCTTCTTCGTCTTTCTAGGAGGGGCGTCGTATCCTATCCAGGACGCCTTCCACTCCTCCTCGCTAAGTGGGCCCATCGACCATCTGGCAGGCTCGCTCCACGCCGAGGGTCTCCCTTGCTCGTCCCAGACCTGGACCTTCCACCAGCACTCCGTTCCGGACTTGAGCTCCGATCCGGAGTACTCGATCTGGGCAGTCTGGTCGGAGTCAACCTTCCCGGTGTCCCATAGGTCTCCCGTTCCTTGCTCTAGCTTTTGAAGCGAGCTTGAGACGATGATGCGGTACGCGGTCTGTCTCTGACCCCTCGCCGCGCTGTCGATCGCTTCGAGGATCCAGCTCAGTCGCGGTTGTTTCTCCTGGAGGCCGAGAGGGTTAACCCTGTACTCACACCTCAGGTCAACCGGTCTTATAGAGGCCTCCCCTGCGCGTGGCGTTGAGGCTTGCATGGCTCCCCGATGCATCTTCAAGGACTAATAAAACTATCCGAGGCCCTACCAGATAAACTGTCGCCTCACCGGGGACGTTCTCCAGGCAGGCGGCCGTAGGAGTCGGCGCTGCTTCCTGAGCGGCGTGCCTGGCTCGTCTCACGTTGGCACGTTACTCCAGACTTCCTCAAACCAGGGGAATCTGCTTAGCAGTCGGGCGCCGTTGCGGTAGAAGATGTCTTTCATCTCGTCGTCCGATACCGTCGAGGAAAGGACGGCGCCTATGTAGTAGTGGTAGTCGAACCACGGTATGTCCGTTCCGAACAAGATCTTCTCGGAACCGGCCACATCGACGAAGAGCTCAAGGGCACCCCTGTCGTCCATGACGGCGCAGGTGTCGAGGTAGAGGCCGGGATAGTCCCTCGCCATTTCCGCGGCTCTCTCCCACTCGCCGTGCATTGCGTGTCCGGCTATCAAGGTTAGGCGGGGATACGACTCGAGAACCTGTCTGATCTGGTCTGGTCCATCCTTCTGGCTACCACCCCACGTGTGGGTCAGTACGATGAGGCGGTTTCTCTCGGCGAACTCCCAGTAAGGCTCGTACCTCTTGTGGTCGAGGGGGTAGCCGAAGTAGTCCGGCAGGGTCTTGAAGCCGACGAAGACGTCCCTGTGACGGCAGAAAAGATCGAGGTCGTCCTCAGGCTTGTAGAAGTTGGGGTTCACGGCGAAGTAGGCCCTAAACCTGTGTGGGTGGCGCTGGACGGCTGCTATGTTGCGCGAGTTCCGCGTGGTGGGGGAGAATAGGTCGAGGTTGCCGCAGAAAAGCGCGAGCCTAACGCCGGCTGAGTCCATGGAACGCAACATGGCTTCCGCCGAGGCCCTCGGGAGAAATACGCCTCTGGACTCGTCCATGTGGGCGTGGAAGTCTATTATTGGGCACTGGTCCGAGCGCCCCTTTGACCAGAATTCCTCGGCAAGTTCCGACTCGGGGTTAATCATAGCGAACCTCCCTGACCAGCCTCTCCATGTTCCCGCCCGATATCAGCTCCTTGTCTTTCGACGAAATCTCTGAATGCCGGATCATCAGCATGCCGGCCCCGAAGTACATCCGGTAGAAGCCGCTTCCAAAGAGAAGGTGCTGGGCGCCGTACTCTTCGACCAGCCCCTCTATGCCCCCGTCGGTCATGTAGCGGGAGAGGTCGAGGTAGAATCCCCCAAAGCCGTCCAAGAGCGGCCTTATCAGCCTATCATCAGGCCACACTCCTTGTCCCAGCCAGACGAGCCTCAGATCCGGGTGCTCGGCTAGGATAGCAGCGGCCTGGTCGAGGTCAACGCCTGCGTCCTGACCGGTGAAGATCGGCACCCTGTGGTCCTCTGCGACTTCGAACCACCTACCCATCGCGTACTCCTTGAGGGAGTAGCGGTGGATCTTTGGCCAGCAGAGCCACCCGACGATGCGCGAATTCTTCATCTCTTGGAGGATGTCCTCTGGACTGGGCAGCTCGTGGGTCTGGGGCGGGACGATTGCCCACAGGCCGAAGAGCTGGGAGAACCTCGCGATGTCAGATGCGACCAGCTGGTTGCCCGTCTGGGGACCCGCATAGAAGACCTCCTCCCTCTTGACCACGGCCTTGGAGACGCCTGCGCGCCTCATCTCGTCCACGAGTTCTTCGACAGTGTTGACGGGCCTGAGGGGGGTGTGCTGGGCGGGGACGCCGTAGGTCACGTTGCAGTCGAAGAACTCCAAGCGCCTCGCCTCAGGAGAGGGCTTTCCTGCACGCGTCTATCCTCTGTTCGATCTCTTCGTCGGTCCAGTCGGGATGCAGGTTTATGAAAACCGATCTGCTCAGATAGTCCAGCGTCCTTGGACACATGTCGTCCGAGTAGTCCATCCTGCACTCCTTGTTCTCAGGCATGAGGTACGGGTTCATGGCGGGGTGGTGGGCCCCCCGTTTGGCCATGATCGGGTCCCAGAACTTGTATACGTGGCGGCCGCTGTCGATTGGAAGCCACCCGCCGACTCCCGGGGAGGATGCAAACCTTCTCGCCTCTTCCTCGCTCTCAAAGCTAACCGCGAACACGACGCCGCAGTCCCCCTCTGGGTCGTTGGACCTGACGAGGCTCGCGTCGGGAAGCTCCTCGATGAACCTCTTCTTGACCTCTCTCAGATCCTCAAGGATGCCGTCAAGCCTCTTTATCTGGACGTTGAGGATCGCTCCTTGGATCTCCGTCATCCTGTAGTTTGTCCCTATGAAGAAGGGGGTGGAGAGGTCGCCGTACCTGGGCCTGAAGGGCGCCCCGCCGTCGTGGTATATGAGCGCCCTCTCATAGATCTGCTTGTCGTCTGTGACGAGTGCGCCGCCGTCTCCACAGCTGATGATCTTGAACTGGTTGAAGCTGAAGGCCCCAGCGTCGCCCCAGGAGCCAAGTCTCTTTCCCCTGTAGGAGCCACCGACGGCTTGGCACGCATCTTCAAGGACCTTAACGTCGTTTTCCCGTGCGATCCTGGTGATCGAGTCCATGTCGCAGGGCAGGCCAACCATGTCCACAGGGATGACTGCCTTGGTCCTCTCACCGATCTTCTCCTCGAAGTCGTTAGGATCCAGTGTGAGGCTGTCGTCGACCTCGGCGATGACGGGTATGGCCCCGACAGAGAGGACCGCTATCGCAGTGGCCATGAAGGTGTACCCCGGGACTATCACCTCGTCGCCAGGCCCGATACCCAGCCCGACAAGGCCGCATGTGAGGGCCGCCGTTCCGCTCGTCACGCAGAGCGTATGGGCAACACCTATCTTCTCGCTCCACGCCTCTTCGAACCTGTCCACCTCTCTCAGGTGGCCGGGAACGCCCTCGCCCATCCTGAACATGTGGCCGGACCGTATGACCCGGGCCACCTCCTCTATCTCCTCTTCACCAATCCTGTACACAAGACGGCCTCCCAGCTTCCCACATCTAGGACCGCTGCAAGACCCAGCTCATGGCGATAAATATGTGCCTTTGCAAGTCTGGTCCCGAAGAGGGGTATCGTCAGCATTTTTTCGATAGCCCACCTAGTGCGTCGATTTCTTGGACAATCGCCGAACAGTGTCGGTTACCACTGTGGCTCGGGTCTAGGGGTATGGAAACCAAGAAAGGGACCATGAGAGCGTCGACAAGACAGATTCCTTTGTCAGCTTACCGTTCCGAGAACGCTGGGCGCTCTAGCAGGCCGGCGGACCCTGGTGACTCTCCTCTGGGCGATAGCACGTGGTGGCGATCTTATCCAGCTAAGATGGAGCCTTGGGCCGAAACCCCACCATTTTTATGAATCTGCCCAGCCTGCGTCTTCCCTCCTCCGATCCGTCGTACTTCGCCCCGAGAATCCGTATGAGTATCCTCGTAAGTCTTGGGTACTTCTTCTGGTAGGTTGAGAACTCTCGGTACGCCTCCTCTGGGCTGAGAAACCGCTGCTCGGGGACGTACCTTTTACCCCGCATTCGAACCTCCAATGCCGGGGTTTTCCTGATGTTCTGATACCAGCTGGCCTTCTCGCCATAGGCAGCCACGACGATGCTCTCGTCCTTCTCCTGGTCGTACCTGATCACCTCGAGAAGGGTGTGGTAGATCTTTCCAGTCTTCCTGCCTCTGTGGGTTAAGAGCAGGAAGCGTCCACCGAACAGGAAGCCAAGGCCCATCCTGTAGAGGTAGACCGGAAATTTGTATAGGAGGACGCGCAGGCCCGTCGGCTTTTTTGGAGGCACGAATCCCGGCGATCTGCGTCTTGAGATCGGCGGAGACCCTTCGCATCCCACGGCGAAATTACGTGGTGCTGCCTGATATCTTTGTCTGATAAGGTGCGTCACGGAGGCTTTTTCTTTCTCCGGGACAATCCCCTTTTCGGGAGAGATGGATCGTGGGGATGCGGTTGCGGCTCCTTGCGGCGGGACTGATTCTCATTGCCATCGCTCCCTCGGCTCCCTCGCTCTGTTCAAATGGGTCTACGGGGTCCAGGAGAATCTCGCTTCTTGTAATTGGCTACGTGTCTCCATCGTACAACCCCTTCTCCGCCCTCGCCGAGCAGGACCCTCTCTTCGTCTACAAGGCCTATCCCCTTCCCCCCGACCTACCGGATCCTGACAAGAGGAAGCTGGACCGGATCTACTATCCCCGAAGCCGGAGACAGCTCGTCGAGGCCTATGACGCAATAGTGTTCACCGACGCCCGCATCAGGCACTTCAGCTCTAGGCAGTTCAGCGACCTGGAATACGCCTTCAGAGACGCCGGGATGGCGTCGGTCACCATCCACGGCCCTTCCTGGGAACATGTCTGGAGCGTGACCGTGCTCTACGAATTGTCGCCCGTGAAGGACTTTCAGATCCGCTTCTACCTGCCGTGGAGGGTGCGGTTCCGCCGCGACAGAGACCCCGTGTTTCTGCCGTTCGTCGGGGTGGGAATGGAGAAGGTCACAGGCTGGGCCTATGGCCTGATGGAGCCGAAGCTCGGCTCGACGGTGTGGGCGGATATGGTTCCGCAGAACTCCCCGTGGCTCGTCTCCTGGAGGCCGGCTGGAGACAAGGCGGGGATGCAGTGGGTCTTCGCCGACAAGTTCGACAAGGACTGGTGGGCGCTCTCCTACGGCACAAGGGGCAACAACCCCTATGCCATCGACCTGTGCGCAAACCTCCTCCTCTACTCTCTCGGAAGGCCGCTCATAACCGATATCCATGCCAGGTTCCAGGCGAGGGAGATGCTAACGAGCTTCCAGACCCAGAAGGGCTTGATTCTCTCCATGATTGAGTGGGCCGAAAAGTTCGGCGCCAACGGCGCTCCGCTCAACGAGAAGCTGTCCGAGCTTGAGGAGGAGGCAGAAAGAGCGGTGAGCTACTACATCCAGCAGGACTACGAGTCGGCAATATCCTTTATGTCCTCCATGAACTCTAGGATAAACACAATTGCCGAGGAGGCGGTCAGGCTGAAAGATGCGGCCCTCCTGTGGGTCTACTTCTCCGAGTGGGCTGCAACCTGCTCCACATTCCTGGTCTCCGGCGTCTTGCTGTGGAGCCTAATGGTTCGGCGGAGGATGTACAGGGCGGTCGAGGCATCCAGACTCGTGAGAACTGGTTGAAGCCGAGAGCTGGCTGTCATCGCTAGTCGGGCGACTTTCCTGCAGTCGGTCGTGGTCTTCGATGATGTGGGACCACGGCCCCATCCGAATCTCCATTCGAGCTACGCTCAAGATCTGGCCTGCCTCTGGAGCCGCGTGCCCTTGTCTGGCATTAGGGTCGGATTTGGCTTGCCCTTTCTTGTGATCTCAGGACAATTCGATCGCCGGCCTTCGCCGCTCTAAGAAGGCCACATATGCTCCACAAACCGGCCTAGTAGTAGGACAAGACCAACTGTGCTCGCCAAGACCCGGAACTGCGTTTGGTGAATCGGGAACCACAGAGAGTTTGAATATGCGCCCTTCAAACTCAACCATGTCTGGGATTGCTGGTACTCGGCGGGGTAGGCGCAGTGGTAGA
>CAYWSC010000114.1:0-6428 GCA_964460695.1 Hadarchaeota archaeon (SeqCode) | reverse complement strand
AGGTTAGGCACCAGCCACCGTGGGCCAGCAGCCCCTGCTTCAGCCTCCCTCTCCGGGCCGAGGCCATGATCGCTGTTACGTGTCCCAGCAGAAGATGGGCAATGCCCATTTCTAGGGAGAGGGAGAGCAACGGAATCGGGTTTTCGAGAGGATCGGACCATACAGCCTTGAAGAAGCTCAGGCCCAGTCCGTAGCTCTCGTTGTACAGTATGTTCCCGAACCAACCTCCAGTCAACCACCCCATGAAGACGGTTGCAACCCCACATATGGCAAAGGTCGTTCCCATCTTTCCCCAGATCTTCCGAAGGAAGAACACGCTGAGGAAGAGAAGGATCAGGCCGTATCCGGCGTCTGTCAGGCAGGTTCCGAAGAATATGGCAAAGGTGGGCAGTATGAAAGGAGTTGGATCCACCTCGCGGTAGTTTGGCAGGCCATACATCTTGGTTATCCACTCAAAGTTGTCGAAGGGCTTCGGGTTCTCAAGTTGAATCGGGACGTCCTCCCCGTCGGGATTTCCGGGGGAGTGGCTCCGAATCACGAATCTCTTCCCGACTGCTGTGGAGATGGTCCTCTCCAAGAGCTTCATATCCTTCTCAGGGATCCACCCGGAGATCAGGGCGGCTCTGTCGGTTCGAGCAAACATCCCGAGCGCTTCGGCCCTCTCACGTTCTATTTCAACCAGTTCCGACGCAACCTTAAGCTCTTTCAGATGCCTCCTGGCCAGATCTCTCAGCGCCTCTCTCGCCTTCCTTGCCTTGGCGTCCTCTTCCCGAATCAACTTCTTGATCTTCGCCTCTGCTGCAGAGGGCTCCTCTTCATACGGGGGCAGGTCGATCAGCTCCCCCTCGAAGCGATGAATCTGGGCAAGGAGGAGCTCCTTCTCGCTGGGAAGCGAGAGACCGATTAGCAGGCGGCGTCTGGTCCCAGAGATCACCGAGATGTATACCGGTTTGATCTTCTCTCTGCAAACCTGTTGGAAGGGCTCGACCCTGTCCTCCTCCAGGTAGAAGAAGAATGCTACGGCCTTCGACAGCCTTCTGAAGAGGCCGAGGGGAACCTTGATGGGCATCAGGTCTCTGACCAGATGTAGGTGGTGTGAAAGCTGGTCGATCTTCGACTGAGAACTCTTGAGGGAGTCGTTGATCTCCTCTAGCTGCGGCAGGATCCCCTGAACCAGCTTCGAAGCGTGCTCCAGCACCTTTTCTCGCGGCTGAGGAGCCACCGGAACCGCGGATATGCCCGGCTCGGTGGAGCCACCGAGCATTCCGCTTATGAATCCGCCCCCGTTGCCGCCAGGTTCGGCCTCCTCGAGGCTGGAGATGACCTCTCTGAGCCTTGCAGAGAGCTGCGAGATCTGCTCCTCCTGCTCCGAGCCCTCGAACCTCTGAAGGGGTTCGGAGATCTGTGCTTCCACGAGCTGTACCAGCCCAGCCTCGTGAAGTCTCTCCACGACCTTCTCCACGTCATCCTTGACCACGAGGATGTTGACCTTCCGCATCGGGGCTGGCCTGAACATGCCCTTAGCTCTCCTTTGTTATGGAGTCGATGATCAGCTTTACAGCCTCATCCATCTTCTCCTCGGCCGTGTCGGCCATCTTCCTGGCCATCCGTTCGTACTCCCTTTGGAGCTTCTTCCCCTCCTTTACCGCCTCGGAGACCCTGCGTGAGATCACCTGGGAGGCCTTCTCCTCCGCATCTCTCCTAGACCTCTCGAGTATTCCCTGGGCCTCGCTTCTAGCCTCTTCCCTTATCCGCCGAGCCTGCTCCTGGGCCTTGGCAAGTATCTGCTTTGCCCTTTCCTCTGCCTCTAGAACGAGCCTCAGGTCCTCTTCCAAGGGGATCCCTTCAAGTAGCTGAGTCGGTCTATCCCCACACGCCTGTGCCAATCAGCAGGAGGAAGGTGCTCAGGAATCCGAGGATGGCGTAGGTCTCGACCATCACAGCCATCAGCATGCAGCTCCCGAAGGTCTCCTCTCTTTTGGCGATCGCTGCGACGCCGCTGGTAGCGACGAGTCCCTGGTAGTAGGAGGTGAATCCCTGAAGTATCGCGGGTATCGCCGCAACCAGTGCCGTTAGGCCTATGCCCGGGGCGAACTCCACGGGTCCTCCTCCAAGCATCTTGGTACCTATCATTATGAGCATTCCGGCGATGAACCCGTAGAACCCTTGGGTTCCCGGCAGGATCTCGAGGATGAAGGCCCGTGAGAACTTCTTAGGGTCCTCCGAGACAAGCCCGGAGGCCGCAACGCCGGTCATCGAGACGCCTATCGCGGATCCTATGCCCGGTATGCCCACTGCTAGGGCAACTCCGAGTGCAACAAGCACTTGCTCTGATACCATTCCTGTGCCTCCGCTTCCTGCCAGAATGGGGGCTCTTTTATGTTTTCCAGTTTCCCATGCCTAGGACGCCTAGCGACCAAGGAACAGCTTTCTGGCCTTCCTCGACTCCTCGGTCTTACAGAAGAGAAGCACCCTCATCCCGGCCTTCAACGTCGTGTCTCCATGGGGGATGATCAGTTTTCCATTCTCGTAGACGGCTATAACCGTGCTGGCCGACATGTCTCCCATCGCCGAAACCTCTGCAAGGGTCTTCCCGATTACGGGCGAGTTCTCGTCTATGTGAAGCTCCAGAACCTCGGCCTCGCCTTCTCCAATTGCCGTGACGTCGACGACCCCGGGGCTCCTTATCAGGCCCGATATGTATTCCGCCGCCGCCTTCTCGGGGCTTATCACCCGGTCTATGCCGAGCTCAGTGAAGGGTCTCTCCATCTCCGGGTCGGTTATCCTCGCCACCGTTATGAAGGGCTTGTCCCTCTTGGTCCTTGCCACGAGCCTCTTGGCGACTAGGCAGGAGGTCAGGTTGACCGCCTCGTCTCCAGTAACCGCTACAATTGCGTCCGCGCTCTGAATGTTGAGAGATTCCAGCAACGCTGGGTTTATCCCAGAGCCGTGCAGGACGTAAGCGTCAAGGGTGCCGACCTCCCTGACGCGCCTCTCGTCCCTCTCTATTAGCGTGACCTCGTGCCCAGCATCTATCAACATCTTCGCAAGGTTGTATCCGATCCTGCCGGCGCCGACAATGACGACATACACGTTATCACCCTACTATGCGTCTGACTATGCGTCCATACGCAGGCCTCGTCACCAGAACGCCTGCCAGGACCCCGACGATCGTCACTATGGCGAACCCTCTCAGCCTTCCGAGACCGACGTACGCCAGCGGAGACATGGCGATGATCGTCGTGGCTGCCGCAGTGAAGATCACGAAGAAGGCTCTCGATATGCGGGTCGAGATGACCAACCGCCTCTTCCCCTGACCCTGGTATAGGGCCTCATCCGTTATAACTATTTGGTGATCCACCCCGGTTCCAATGACAGCGATGAGCCCGGCGACGCTTGATATGTCTAGGTACCAACCGATCATGACTGCGAATCCCAGGATTATGAGAACCTCGCTCAGACTGATCGTTATGATCGCGAGTACCAGCTTCGGCTTCCTGTAGCGCAGGAACACGACCACCGATACCGCGAGAATCGCAGCGGCGGCAGCCGCTGCCACCTGTCGGCCGAAGTTCCTTCCGAGAACAGGGGGTATCTCGCCCTCGCCAACGGTTCTCAGCTTCGTGGGGAAGGAGGTTTATGTAGAGCTCTTCAGCCCTTCTCCTAGCCTCCTCGTTCTCCCTTGGGCCGCCCGTGATGGCTAGGAAGCTCACCACAGTAGTCTGCCGGATGCTGTCCGCCAAGTCCTTTGCAAAAGACGCGTTATAGACCTCTATGCCGTTGAAGAACATTCCCAGCGGGTGTTTCTTTCTCTCCTCCTCGTCTTCCGAGGCTGCGCCTATCGAGATGGCGAGCTGTCTCATCCTCTCCGCGGCGTCTCTTCTGAGCGTCAGTGGAACTGCCCAGCCCTGCACACTCGAGACGTAGTAGTAGTGATCCACCCTGGCAACGTCCTTGGCTGTGAAGGCCAAGACGCTCTCGTCCTTGTTCTTCCACAACCTTGCTTCGAAGTCCAAGGGTTCCAGTATGGAGCTGTTTCCCGGGATCCTCTCAGGCGACTCCACCATTATGTACTGGTTACCGGCCCGCTTGATCCTAAGGTCCGATACTCCTAGAAAGTTGGCCCTAGACTGGATCATCTTCTCTATCTCGTCCATCGTCTCGGGAGACACCCTGCTCTCGTAAGAAAGGATCTTGAGGTACTTGCTCAGGTTGGCGTTGAGCTCCTCGAGCGTTGCCTCCGATCCTTTTCCCTCCACTTCGAAGACGCCTGAGTGCTCGTCTCCCCCAACGATGTCGTACTCGCCGGAGAGCGACTGGTTCAGGATTCCTCGGAGACATCCGTAGTTGGTCGCGTTCACCACCAGCTCCGACGTCTCGTTGCCGAAGGAGAAGGATACTCGCCTGATGGGATAGTAGAGGGAGAAGAAGTCCCGGAGCGCCAGCTCCATGAGCATTGAGGAGCTGCCGGGCGGCGTCTGGATGGCTATCGTGATTATTCCGCCGCTGCCTTGCGTCTTGAGGGTTGCAGATGTGTTCAGGAAGTCGCTTAGGAGCCTAGGTGTGGCGTTGGCGGCCGATATCTGTACCCTGAAGGATATTCCAACGGGCTTGACGTTGTAGTAGAATCCTCCAAGGAAGTCTATTCCGAGCTTCAGATTGGTCTTGAGGGTTCGAGGCGTGCCGTAATACGTTATCCGGGCGGCCGACTCCAGCAGTTTTTCCAGCTGAGAGCGGTCCACCTTCTTGTCGAGCCTGAGATACGTCCCATTGGCCAAGCTCTCGATATCGACCACTTTTCCTGGAACGTTGTTCTCTATGAAGGTCGCTACGCAGTCCCTGTCGATAACCGTGATGTTTGCATAGGCCGTAGTGCCGTTTATGGCCACGTCGGGCGGTATCCCCCTTGGAATCATCCCGGACAGCCTCGACTTCAGCTCACTCTGGAGGATCTCTGGGTCCACCACCCTTCCAGGGAGAAACGAGAATCCGTGCAGCCACAGCCCATTTGAGAAGTTGGAGAAGATGTGGTGGACATCGCTGTAGCTGGATTCCAGGACCCTTTGGACTATGGTGGAGGTGTTGATGTCGGTTAGGACGATCTCCGTGGTCGATCTGGCAATCCTCGGATAGAGGGCGAAGAGGCTCAGCAGGTCAACTGCGATGAGGAGCAGAACCCTCCAGTCCCTCGTGTACTCCCTCGCCGCGTTCACCTCTTGCCCCTCCTTGCACGCCGAGCCATCATGCGGTACTTCTTGGACAGGTATCCCCGGAGCATCCCCGCGTTGAACAGCCAGGTGTTGAGAAGGTCTCCGGCGAGGCCGAAGATGAGCACCAGGGCCATATCGTCGAGGACGTCTGACGTGGAGAAGATGTAGAGAGCCGAGAGTGCGCAGAGCGTCGTAGCGCTCATGGTGAGGCCGGTCTTCATCGCCCCGAGAAGCCTCTCCTCCAATACCTCTTTACGCTTGAGAAGCCTCGATGTCAGAAGGATGTCGGTATCGACCGAGTATCCGATCAACATCAGGAGGGCGGCGACCGTGGCGAGGGATAGCCTCACCCCGAACAGCGTCATCAGCCCTAGGGCCTCGACGATGTCGAATATGGCCGAGAGGACCACTGCTAGCGACGGTATGGGGATGCGGAAGACGACGTAGACGACAATCGCCATCCCCACGAAGGCTGCGGCGAGGACAACGGGCGCCTGCCTCTTGAAGACTTGGGCGAGAGGCACCTCCAACGTGGTGGTCGACCCAACCTTGTGGTACTTCTTGCTCATGTAGTCCAAAACGGCTGAGGCGCCCGACTGAACCTCTACGCTCAGCACTCCTCCTCCCTTCCGGACCGAGACCTCGGATAGTCGAAGCTCCTTCTTGAGCTCCTGCTCGATTTGATCCGGAGCCAGCTCGTAGCAGTTAGGAAAGCTTATCAGGCTTCCACCCGTAAAGTCAATTCCGTAGTGGACGTAGGACCCGGTCGACGCCTTGTTCCACACAAGGATACCGATGTTTAGCAGCAGGAAGAGGACTGGTATTACCAGCATCTGTCTCCAAGACAGCCGCGTTACGTCCAGAAATGGGGGAATACCCTCCTTGCTTGGAACCTCTTGTGACAAGCATCCACCGCCGTGCAGCGGACAACCGATTCGATGTTGCTCGGTCTATGCCCCTGTCTAGCTCGATTCGGGGGGCGCTCCGAGAATTGGCTTTTAAATACTTCGTCGGGCCCAGAACGGGCCCGACGGCCTCTATCGACCTTCTCGAGCCTTCTCCTCCTCTATGAGCTTCTTGACCTCGTCGACGACCTCGGGGTTCCTGAGCGTCGTGACGTCTCCTGGATCCTCGCCCTTTACGAGGGAGGCCACAACTCGGCGCATGATCTTCCCGCTCCTAGTCTTGGGGAGGTCGGGCACGAAGATTATGCTGTCC
>CAYWSC010000113.1:0-6472 GCA_964460695.1 Hadarchaeota archaeon (SeqCode) | reverse complement strand
GCCATAAGGCGGGGGATAGCCTTCACGATGCTCTTCCTCGCTTTGGGCGCTTTGATAGCATGGGGTGCGTCGAGAATCCAAGAAAAAGCCCTCTAGCAAACATATTTCACATCTGCACACGCGGAGAAGCACAGATCCGAGTTGCGGTGGCTCTGAGTCCGACACGCAAGCTGGTGGAGAGGTTGCCAAGGGACGACGCGAGAGTATGGAGCAAGAAGATTGAGAGGATAATAAAGTCCTCCCTGAACCCCGATGAGAAGGGTTCGGCGAAAGAGCCGTCACGGGACTACGACGAGTACCAGAAGAAGGTGCTGGAGAAGATACGAAGCGGGAAAGCCTCTGGCGGTGAACAATAGAGAGAGGAGAGCTCTGGAAGGATCACAACAGCCTCCAATCGAGGCGGCCTATGATTCTCATCTTCCTGGAGGGCTATTGACAAGGGCTCCTGCCAGACAGGCGTCTTCGATGCAAGAATGAGAAGGCTAGGGAGATAGTGGATCCTCCAGAGCAAGACTGGCTATCACCAGCACTTCAAGGACGACGCTGCGATCGAGGGGAGTTGGTTATCAAGAAGGTCATTCATGGCGGTCACCCTGACCGAGGCGGGAATGCTCGTCGCCCCGCCGTCCTGATGGCCACAAATACTTAACCAGGTTACCGCCGCCAAGAATGAGGAGACAAAGACTCCGAAAGAGAGAGCGGACAGCGAATTTGGCACGACCCCCCCACAGTCGCCATCAACGAGGGACACACGCGGTTAGCAATGCGGTTAGCAATCCGGTTAACCATCCAGCTGCTCCAAGCTCCAAACTATCTCGTGATGCCTCTCGTCGACCCTACGTCTCTGTACATTTTTCTCTTGACCATCAGGCTCCACATCAATGCGCCGGATACCAGGCTGACGCCTGAGACGCTAAGCCACTCGATGACGTAGACCCACATAAGGGCGGAGTTCTTCACCTTGACGGCGAGATCATCGATCTCCTTCAGCTTCTCACCAGCCTTCTGCGCTTTGAGCAAAGCGGCATTGAAGTCACTATTCAAGTACTCCTCCTTGGCATCGGCGACCATCTGGTCGAAGACGCCCATCTCTTTCAGAATGGGCCGCGCGTTACCGCCGAAGCCTTCCACGAAATCGACAAGGGAGAAAAGTGTGCCCTTCCCGATCGCCAGGGTATGAATCAGCTGGCGGTATTCGTGCACGATCACCGGGTCGGTCGGAAGCGGCCTCTTGGCAAGATACAGCATCAAATTTATTGCGTAGTCGCCGTAGTAAGCCCACCTTGACATTATCCATCCGCTATTTGGCGTCCAATCATGCATCATCGCATACGTCCTCGCCTTCTCTATCTCCCAAGTGACGTAGCAGGGGGGATTGTCATACTTGGCCGAGCTCCAATACGCAAGGAGCGTTGAGCCCTCTTTCCGGTAGACTATGTTTCCGTCGGTCCCGATCCGCATATACTCCGGAAGCGGTCTGTAGGGAAGGCTGGCGATGAAGGGATTAGAATAACCCTCGGGGGTTATCTTTATCGGCGCCCCGCCACCAAGCCAGTCCTGTCCAGAGGTCGGGATCGTCACCGGCAAGACGTCCTCAACGGGGGAACCCGACCAGCTCTCATAGCCGAAGCCGGCCCCAAAGGTCTCGAGGCCCCCGACCATCACAAGCCCCATGCCCTCTTGGAGGACGCCGTTCTTCAGCCAGAAGTGTTGATCCGCTGTGAAGATGCGTCTGTTCGTATCGCTCAAGATTACAACGTCAAAGTAGTCCACGAAGGTCCTGTAGGTCCTGGGCATATACAGCCTCACGGACCTGTGGATATCCTCCCAGCTTATACCCATCCAGTGATCTCGGGATCCCTGGACGGCGGTCACTTCAATGAAGGCGTCCTCCCTCATCGGAATGTACGGGGTGACGCCGGGGTAGGGATCCCCCGTGTAGAGAACATACACCTTCCTCGGATCCTTTCCTAGGGCGCAAAGGGATACTGGTAGCAGAACAAGAACCAGGAATGCCACAAAGGCACCGTCCGTCAAAACACGGCGCAGATATCCCATGCGACCACCAGGTTGTCAAGGTCTTCTTCGCTTTTCTATCTTGCGATGCTTTTCAATGGCGCTCTTCAACTTTGTCTGCGTGATTGTAGTTGGGCGAAGTCTTTTGGCGTCGGTAGGTGCAGCTCCTCGGGCTACGAGGTATAAGATGGCTTTGAGGTATCGTGATTATGAGGCTCCAAAGCGGCGTGTGGGGGCCTCTCTGCCTCAACTACCCTGTCTCCATCCTGCATCATTCCCCGTATCTTGCTGGACCTACGTATCTATTCATTGGAGGTGCTAGAATCTCGAGGCTTTTTCCTAGAGATGTGCACAGAATATGCCGCCCTCCCCGTCTTCCCAGAAGAGGTACGGGGTGCACGGGGAGGTATACGCTCAAGCCCGCTGCTTCTACTCTGTGCGGAGCGAAAGGCCGGGTTCCATATGTTTTGGGAAAAGCGAGACAACAAAGGCATTCTTGCTATGCCTGCTCACCTTGCTCCCCCCGGGGGCATCGGAGAAGCGTACCGCTTGGAGTATCTCTGGGAAATCTTTAAGAGGTGCATGGGCGATGGTTGAGGAGGTCAGGCATGACTCGACCAGCGTGCAGCTGGGTTCAGGCGAGCTCCTTGTCTCTGGGCATGCTGTTCCTCTTTGTGCTACTTCCTGTGTCTCTTGGCGCCGACACGTTGCGGGTACTCGCTATAGGCCAAGTGCTACCAGGTGAGTCTCCCCTAGATGTCTGGTTCTCTGCGGATCCACTTGTGGATTACGTCGTCGTTCCAACTGACATGGACTTCTCCTCAAGCCTCCCGGTCTACGATCAGAAGAGTCTGGCGCAGGCTTGGCGCAGGTTCATCAGGCTCTACTTCCCCAAGACGAGGAAGGATCTCGTTGAGGGATTCGATTTCCTCGTCTTCCCTGACGGGAACATCTACTACTTCACTCCAAGCCAGATTGCGGATATAAAGTACGCGATCGAGAAGGGCGTCGGAAGCTTTGTGACTATGGGTGGGGGTATGTCGAGCGTCTCGGTTGGCCTTTTCCCAACATGGATAAACTATGGTCTGAGCGAGGTGCTTCCCATAGTTCCCAACGAGAAGATGAGGCAGGACGCTACCTCCGGGTTCAGCATCAAGGTGGTGAAGAAGGATCCCCCCGTATTGTGGATGCTCGTCCCTTTTGGGATCGAGAAGGTAGTAGGGATGTATGCGTTTACGAATATTTATCCAAGAGCGGGGGCCACGACGTGGGCCAATCTCATCTCTCACGGATCGCCTCTTCCCCAAGGTTCTCCGGGTGCCTGGCTGGTTTCGTGGAGGTTCGGCTCCGGCCTCTCGTGGGCAGTGGCAGACGATCTGGACTCGACGTGGTGGTCCTCGGTCTACTGGCCGACGCAGAATAAGTATGCCTACGACGTGTTCTTTAACATCCTGGTGTACTCTACGGGGCGTCCGCTTCCACCGAACATCCCTGTGATCCATGATCTGAGGGCCCGGTTCGCCCAGTACCGTCAGGAGAAGGCTGTTCTCCTCTCGCTCCTGGACTTCATTGGTAGATTTGGGGCCAACACTCAGCCGGTAGAAGTCCTGGTCAGGGGTGCTGACGCTCTTAAGGAGCGGTCCTTCGATGCCTACGCAGAGGGAAGCTACGAGGAGGCCTTGAGGCTGATACGTGATGCATCCAGAAAGATGTCGTCCATCTCGGCTGATGCGGTGAAACTCAAGGCGAAGGCGCTTCTCTGGGTCTATATAACCGAATGGTCAGCTGTAACTGGAGTCCTCTTTGCCTCGGGTCTGGCTCTGTATAGCCTCATGATAAGGAGGCGGGTCTACAGAGAGGTGGAGACAACTAGGCTGCGCAGCTTGGAGTAGAGGCGAACTAGTCGCTGGACCCGGATGTCTTGATGCAAGTGCTCAGGGGTCTCCAGAGAGGCCCCAGTCCCGAGGAGTTTCCCTCGAGAATCGCAATAGGCTGGACAGGTAGCATCATGGCCACGATGGCAACAGAGGAGTGCCGCGTGCATCAGTCTCATCAATTCATCAGACTTGCCGAGGAGTCGGCCAACAGCACGCTCAGCCACAGACGCGTCATCCTTATACACAGGGGGCTCCCGTTGCTTCTGCCTGTCTGGCCTGCCTGTCTGCTGCGCCTGGCTTAATAGTTGTTAGTGCATACTGTGTACATGTATACACTAAAGGCTATATAGACTAATGCGTACTGTACTATTTGGCTCAAGGATACCCATACGTGCGAGAATCACCTGGAGCGCTTGGACAAGTGGACTGAGATGGCCATTGAGGTCGAACACGTCTCGTCGCGTATATTGGCTGCCGGCCTGAGTTTGCCTGTGGCGGCCTCTCTTTTGGAACAGCCCTAGTCGGCGGGCTCTGACTCAAAGCTGATAAGATGTTTATGAATGGGTGCTGGTGCATCCTAGGGCTGAGGCCATGAGATCGTATCTCGAGATGTTCCCCGAGGACAGGGCGAAGATTGAGGGGGAGAGAAGAATACTCCTCGTCACCGTCCCATCCATAGTCAAGGTTGGTGAGGAGTTCGACCTAAGGCTCACCATGATGGATCTGTCGGGCATGCCAGACGAGGGATACGAGGGGCTGATCACCCTAACGCCGTCCGAAGAGAGCCTAGAGGTTCCAGACAAAGTCGAGCTCAAACCAAGGGACAGGGGGAGGCTTACGGTCCGCGGACTTAGGGCAACCCACCCGGGAGCATACGTGATACAGGCAGAAGTGGATGGGTCCCCCAGCCCGGGGCCGAGCAGCAACCCGTTGCTGGCCAGGGAATCCCCAAGGAGAAGGCTGTACTGGGGGGACATTCACGTTCACTCCGTCTACAGCAACTGCCACGCAGATTACGCCAAGCATCCAGAGTTCGCCTACTGGTACGCACGGGAGGTTGCTCACCTGGACTTCTGCGCGGTGACCGACCATGTAAGGGGCCTAACTCCAGGCCGGTGGGCCGACCTCAAGCGACTGGCGGACAAGTACTACACACCCGGTAGATTCGTAACATTTCTCGGATTCGAGTCGTCCCACGCCAAGGAATTCGGCGGGGACATAAACGTCTACTATGAGTCAACCGACGGGGACTACTTCTGGCTGGAAAGAGAGGACATGAAGGGGACGACGCCGAAGGTCCCTCTTTCGACTCTCTATGCCTGGCTCGAGGATCAGGGGATGCCTTTCATCGTAGTTCCCCATCACACCGCGAGGGCAGGGAAGTATAGAGACTTCGATCTCCCATACTACGCGGGCAAGGACGAGCCCGTTTTGGAGGTCTTCTCTATGTGGGGATCGTCGGAGGCTAGGAACGACGGCCTCTACCTGAAGGGCGGCAAGGCGACAGCCAGGGCGTATCTTGAGGATGCCCTCGCCCTGGGGTACAGGTATGGCGTCATTGGATCGAGCGATACGCACCATACGCTTCCGGGTTCTCCGGTCTCCTCGCTCCCTCGGCCCTATCATCACCCGCCTAACAAGCTGACAAACCAGGGGCTCGCAGCGGTCTACGGTCCCAGCCTCACGAGGAGGGATCTGTTCGCCTCCCTTCGACTGAGAAGCTGCTACGCAACGACCTCAACTCGTCCCATCATAGATTTCCAGGTCAACGGGGTGCCGATGGGAAGCAGTCTTGTTGTCGGGGAGAAGATGCTGGGCGACAGAGAGATCAGCCTTTCAATATACACGTCGATTCGCCCCGGTCTGGTCGAGATCATCAGGAACAATCAGATCCTTTATTCCTTTAGACTGGCAGATGGAGTCGAGACGCACTACACCTTTACCGACCGGGACGATCCCCGGTCTCTTTGGATCACGGGGGCACCGATGTCGAAGAGACCCTTTTTCTACTACTATCTCAGGGTGACCTTCCTCGGGGACCATAGCGGAATAAGGGCCTGGTCAAGCCCCATCTGGGTAGAAAAGGGGTGAATCAGGCGAGGCTGGGGCCTCTCCGAAGCTCGATCTGCTTCAGCACAACTGCCGGACAGACGCGCCTCACGCCCTCGAACGCCTCTATCCTTCTGTGGGTTTCCTCCATCTTCTCAACGCTCTCCGTCACGATCTCGGCCATGATGGTGTGGTCTCCGGTGGTGAGGAAGAGAAACCTTACCTCGGGGACGGTCTTGAGCTGGGATATCACGGACCACAGTTTCTCCGGATCGGTGTCCACCCCGGTCAATGAGGAGGATAGCCCGGCCTTCTGATAGTCGACAAGCGCCCTGTAGCCAGTTATCACCCCAGAGTCCTCTAGCTTCTTCAGTCTCTTCCTGACGGCGGCCTCGGTGAGGTTCAACATCCTAGCTAGAGAGGTCTTCGGTATCCTGGCATTCTGGATGAGCTTCTCGAGGAGCACTGCGTCAAGATCGTCCATGTACGATATTCGAACCAAAGATTTAAATATGTGTCCCAAATAGGAC
>CAYWSC010000112.1:0-6481 GCA_964460695.1 Hadarchaeota archaeon (SeqCode) | reverse complement strand
CGCCGTGAAGTACAGCGACGGGAACCACCTGCACAGTACCGGATAGCGCTCAATGCTGGTATGGCCGTTCTTGACGAAGAAGTCCTCTATGGTCCGCCAGGAATCGACGTAGCTGAGCCTCCGGGATGTGGGGGGATTGCCGAGGAACTCGTACCTCTGACACGTGGAGTCAGGGCAGGTCTCCCTCTCTGGGTCGAGAGTCCAGAACCACCGCCCGCATTTGCAGCGCTTCCGCTCGTAACCCTTCTCACGAAAGGTCTCGACCTCGTAGTACCTCTCCGGTTTCGACGAGAACCTCTCTCTGAGTAGATCTTTCTTGTTCAAGTCTGACACCGGCGGCGAGCGCGAGACGGCCGCAGCATCCCATCGGCCCTCTTCAACCTAGCCGAAAAGGGCGCCGAGACCTGCCAGACTCTCTTCCTCTTCCTTCTTCTCCTCTTCTTCTTTCTCTTCCTCTTTCTTCTCTTCGGCTGGGGCGGCCTCAGCCTGCGGGGCCGCTGGGGCAGCTGGAGCGAGGGCTACCGACTTGGAGATCGCCTCGTCTATGTCAACCTCCTCCAAAGTGGAGACAAGGGCCTTTACCCTCGCCTCGTCCACCTCGGCTCCCGCCGACTTTAGCACAGCAGTAACCGCTTCCTCGGTTATCTCCTTTCCAGCCGAGTGCAAGAGCAGCGCAGCGTATATGTACTGCATCTCAACACCTCCTTTACCTTTACCCGAAGAGGGCGCCTAGACCGACGCTCTCCTCTTCCTCCTCCTTCTCTTCTTCAGCTTCCTTCTCCTCAGCGGCCTCCTCTGGCTCCTCGGGCTGCGACGTAGGCGCAGATGCGCCGATCGCTTCTCGAAGATCCTCGGGAACCGCCTGTGGGTTGAGCTGGACGATGACGCTTGCCAGGGCCATGGCCTTGCCTTGGGCAAGGGATAGAATGTCGCCGGCTGTCTCGGCCGTCGGGAAGCCGACGGATACGGAGAGCAGCCTAGCATCGCCGTGGGCCTTCTGGATGAGCGGAGCGATAGTTAGGTCTGTGGGTATCGCCGCATTGAAGGCTAGGTTGAAGGCCTGGGCAGCAGCCAGGGAAAGCTGGCCTGCAAGCTCCTCCTCATCGACGCTCAAAGCCGACCTGTCCAGGACCAGTCCGTCTTGGTACGCACAGATCACGTCCAGCCCGACCCTCATCGGTTCGATTCCAAGGGTGGAAAGGATCTCTGCCTTCGTCCTATCCACCTGCTCCCCTGCCTTTACGAACAAGGTGTCCTCAAGAATCACAACCCTGCCTCGCTCTATCCTAGCAGGTATCCCAACCTTCTGGAGCTGACTGACAATAGGGCCGGGTGGAAACGGCGTCTCGCCCTTCCTGACCCAGACATCCTCTGGTGGCCTGTGGCCGGGCTTCGCAGGCGCCGGAACCTTCATTGCCTCGAGGCGCCTGTAGAGCTTGAAGGGATCGTTGTCCGCGAATACAAGGGCGACCTCTCCCTCCATCATCTCTGCCAGCCTATCGAGCCCATCCTTGCCAGCCTCCTTGAAAGCCCTTGAGATAAGCGTCTTCTTGGACACCCTGATGACCGCCTCCCCCCGCAGCTCTCTCCTTATCCTCTGGAACTGGTTCGCCGGAATCTCCCTTATAGACGCGACTAGGACCACGGGCTTTTCCCTCGCCAGTCTCGCGAGAGTCATGACCTCCTGTCTCTTCCACTCTAGGTTTCTCAAGCGATCACCTACTTCACCCTCACCGGCGGCCCCATAGTCGTCTTCACCAGAATGGACTTGATGTTCTGCTCGCCTCTGGGAAGGGCACTCTCCACGGACTCCACCAAGGTCGCTAGGTTCTCGGCTAGCTCCCGGTCATCCATCTCCTCGTTCCCAATCGTCGCGTTGATTATGGGTTGCTCCCTCTGGGTCCTTATCGTAACCGTGTTGGCCAGACGGGTAAGGACACCCTTGATGCTGGCGTTTGGAGGGATAGGCTTGGGCATCTTGCCCCTCGGTCCCAGCACGCTTCCAAGGGTTCTTCCGACGAGAGGCATCATGTCTGCCTGCGCAACGAAGTAGTCGTACTGGTTTGCAAGCTCCTTTACCTTCTTCCTGTCCTTGGCTAGGGCTCCGAGGTCCTCTCTGGTGAGCACGCCAGCACCGGCCTCCTTGGCGCGTAGGGCCAGGTCGCCTGAGGCGATGACGCATACCTTCCTCTGCGTGCCGAGTCCCTTCGGAAGTAAGACGTCTCGCACGATCCTGTTCTTCTGGTCCTTCACGTCGAGGTCTCTGAGGTTGAAGTACACGTCGATAGACTGACGGAAGTTCCTTCCCTTCCCCTTCTCCTTAGCCTCGCTGATGGCTTTCTCTGCCTCTGTGATATCTATCGGCATGTGATCACCTACTCCTCCCTGAGGAGGTCGTCGAACCGTCCCTCGTCTATGGCCTTCTGCGCCTCCTTCGGGTCCATTCCCTCTACCCGGATGCCCATGCTAACGCAGGTTCCGAGCACCTCCTTGACTCGTCCCTTCAGGTCGTACGACAGCATGGCGTCTGCCTTCATCTTCGCTATCCGCACTACCTCGGAGAGAGGTATGTTCCCCACGACCTCGGCCCCGGGATTCGACGCCCCCTTCTCGATGGAGAGAGCCCTCTTGATCAGGGCGCTCACAGGCGGCGTCCCAACCTCGATCTCGAACTCCTTGGTCTGGGGATCAACTATGACCTTGACCGGTACGTCTATGCCCTCGTAGCTCGCGGTCTTCTCATTGATCTGGGCAACGACCTGCATGAGGTTCAATCCAAGGGGCCCCAAGGCGGGCCCGAGGGGAGGACCCGGTGTGGCCTTCCCTCCAGGGACTAGTATCTCGACTGTCTGTTTGGGCATGAATGTTCACCAGCCTACGATTCCTCCTCTCGCTCCTCCTTCTCAATAATCCTGACAGAACTGCCGGGGACGGTGACCGGGATGGGAACCGAGGCCTCTAGAAGCTCGAGGGTAGCCTCCTCCTTGTGTTCGTCAACCCTTATGACCTTTGCTTTCTCGCCTTTGAAGGGGCCGGATACAAGCTCCACTATGTCACCGACGTTGAGGTCAACCACGGTCCCCCGCGGCACCAATAGGTGCTCGATCTCCCCCATATCCACGACGCCTTCGAGAACTCCCCGTATATGGGGAACTCCTCTGCACAGGCGCTCCACGCTCTCCAAATCAGCCGATTCTACCAGGATGTAGCCTTTCAGAGAATCTGAGACCAGTATCGAGTAGACGCCGCTCTCCTCGGACGATGCCTTGGCCTCAAGTATTCTAAGAGAGGTCCTCTCTTGACCTACGGTCGTCCGAATTGCAAACAGCTTCGTCTGCTCCGTCTGGGAGTCGACGGCCAACCTACATCCTCCACGACTGGGTTACGAGCCAGATGAGGAAGCCTACAAGGCCTATCAGGAAGATTCCCAATCCAGTGATCTTCGCTGTCCGCTTGTACTCCTCCGAGGAGGGCTTCCTTGCTACTAGGAATACCTTCTTGCACTGTGACAGAAATCTTGCTATATCCATCAATAGGCCCTGCTTGAACCGCCTAGAGATGTAGCGATAATAAATATTATCTTCGCTGCCGACGCACGGCGAGTCTGCTCGCTCCTAGCCTGCTTGGCGCCTCCGGGGTTCTCAGAACGCCTCCGGGAGATCTAGAGGGAGCTTATGCCTAGGTCTTCAAGTCTGAGCTTGCCAACTTCCTTGGTCTCTGCTTCCTCCGGTATCTCTAGGGACGGCTTCTCCGCCGCCTTTCCCACGATGTAGGGAGAGCTAACCCCGGATATTATGACTAGGACACGCATCGTGTTCTTCAGCTCCTCGTCGATCTGGGCTCCCCAGATAATCTGGGCGTCCGTGCTGAGCTTGGCCGAGACCATCTCCACGACCTTCTCGACCTCCTGCAGCTCCACATCCGGGCCGGCAACTATGTTTATCAGGGCCCCGGTTGCGCCGCCTATGTCCACGTCTAGAAGCGGGCTGTTAAGCGCATCCTCCGCCGCCTCGACCGCGCGGTTCTCGGTGTCGCTCTCCCCGAGGCCTATCATGGCGACGCCGCCATTTCGCATCACGGTTCTCACGTCGGCGAAGTCGAGGTTGACGAGTCCTGGCTTGTTGATGAGTTCGGTGATGCCCATGACCGCTCCCATGAGCGTCTCGTCAGAAACCTTGAACGCCGCGTTTATGGGAAGTCCAGGGGCGAGCTCTAGTAGCTTGTCGTTCGGTATCACTATCACCGTGTCGGACGACTCTTTGAGCTTCTCTAGGCCCAGCCTCGCATTCTGCATTCTGACCTGGCCTTCAACGGTGAAGGGAAGCGTTACCACCGATATGGTTAGCGCCCCCGCCTTCTTGGCTAGGTCGGCGCAGACGGGTGCGGCACCAGTGCCTGTTCCGCCGCCGAGCCCACAGGTCACAAAGGCAAGGTCGACATCGGAGACGAGCTCCTTTACCTCGGTCTCGCTCTCCCGGGCTGCCTCCTCACCAACGGTGGGGTCGTTTCCGGCTCCCAGCCCGCCCGTCACCCCTCGGCCGAGGAGCACCTTCTTGTGAGCCTGGGTGTAGAGAAGGTCCTGGGCATCGGTATTAAGGGCCACGATCGTGCAGCCGGTTACACCTACCTCCATGAGCCGTTGGACGGTGTTGCAACCGGCCCCGCCCACGCCTAGAACCGTGATCCTTGCCCGTGCCTCTTTCAGGATCTCCTCAAGCTCTTCATCGATAATCTTCTCGAGGCCTTCGCCGCTCGACTTCTCATCCTTCTTTATCTTGTTCAACACGTCCTCGACGCTGCTCAAATGGACGACCTCCGTCAGATCTGACCAAAGCGGTCGACTTTGGGTCTGTCGCCGGCTTTTAGCGTTTTCATTAATATATGTGACGGCAGCTGCAACTAAAAATACGAGGAAAACTAGAAGGGTATTCGACGCGGGCCGAGAAATTCTCCGATAGACCGGGACTATGGGCACTTCTTGGACAGGCAGTCTCTAAGGCGGACGTACCTAATGCCGAGGCCTTCGAGATGGGAGACCACTCTTCTCCGATCGGATCCTTGGATCCCCTTCCAGTCCAGCACCGCGAAGCTCGCCTCGGGCCGGCTCCTACCGAAGAGAGATTCGATGGTCTCTTCATCTAGGTATCCCACGTTGTGCTTTGCCACTATGTGGGAAAGTGCAACGTCCGTCTCCTTTACAAGGGCTGTGAACCGCTCGGAGTAGTGCGGCCCTCCTAGGGCCAGCGCGACCGGGCGGTTTGGAGCTACTCGACTGGTCACCTTCTCTATGGCAGAGGCCACGGCCAGTGAGGCCCGCTGGTCTGTCCAGTTCTCAGGCCTGCTCCCAACTTCTATGAAGAAGCAGGGCACATCCGTATAGGGCCCGTGGTGGGTTGCCTCTAGAGAGACAACGTAGTCGAGGCCGGCTGCTGCTTCAGATAGGCCTCTAAGTGCCTCCTTCATCTCGAGTGGGGCGGCCATGGCAACTCTTCGAGGCTCCCCGCCGAGTTCTGCCTGCGAGAAGTTTCCCGGGAAATGGACTGTGAGACAGCGCATCCCCGACTGGCTCTCATGCCTAGACGCAAAGATTACCAGGTCCGGTACGGGATGAAGGCTTTCAGGGAGCCTATCTACACGCACGATCTCTTCATCCACCAGAAGGAGTTTGCACCGATCCCAGACGTAGCTATCCTTGCCCTCCCTCTTTGCCCGAGGCCCGAGGAGAGAGAGAAGCGAAGATGCTATGCTTGCGCCGCCCGGATCGGTCCGAGAGGCTATTACCAAGATAGACGGCCCTGTATCCATCCCAGACCTGCCGAACCTGCCCAGCTTATAATAGTTGCAGACTAGCCGTCCCTGGGACAAGCCCACTTCCAAGAGACGGGCACTCCCAGTCTTGCTACTGCAAACTAGGCAGTGTCAGCAGAGCTACGCGGGTGGAGGGGGCAATCGATTTAAGGAGCTCGGCCAAGCAAGCAGGGGATCCAAAGTGAGGTGGGTAACGCGCGAACATGCAAAGATCGACAGAATTGCATGCCCATGGTTCATCAAACGCTTCATCGACCCGCAGGCACAGTTCATCTTTGTGCCGCGCGACGAGGTGCTGGAGGTAGCGGAGAGACTCGGGGCCAAGTCGTTTGACGCGGAAGGTGCCGACTTCTCCCACGAGCAGACCCCAGATGGCGAGGTCTGCACCTTCGTCACCCTGATGAGGCGCCACGGCTTGTGGGGAAAGGATCCGGCCCTAGACCTTGTAGCCAAGATCGTCTCGACGGCCGACGTGAAGCCGGAACGGTCGGCATACCACGAACTGGAGGCAGCCGGGCTAGGCGCGATTGCCCGTGGATTCGCCCTGCTCTCCGAGGATGACCACCAGAAGATCGCCTGGGAGACGCCGATGTACGACGCTCTATACGAGTGGGCTAGGAAGAAGAGTTCGAGCTGACCGCTGAAGCGATCGGCCATCCCGATTCGGTTCGTG
>CAYWSC010000111.1:0-6496 GCA_964460695.1 Hadarchaeota archaeon (SeqCode) | reverse complement strand
CCGCGTCTCCCAGTTCCCTGGCCAGAAGGGTCTTCAGTTACGCTACCCCCGGCTGAGGCTCGAGATGATCTCGAGCGACCTCCTGAGCAGATCTTCGGCACCGGAAGGACTCGGACCGTAGATGTCGAGCACGACGGGCACCTCGCGGGGAGACCTGTCCAGGGACTGAAGGACGCCCGGCAGGTCTAGGCTTCCCTGGCCAGGAGGGAGGTGCTGGTCGGACGATCCATCGTTGTCGGAGAGATGGACAAGGCCAAGGTCCGGTCCGCAGATCTGTATGTCCTCGGCAGGCGAGGTGTAGAGGTTCGAGTGCCCAACGTTTAGACAGACCTTCAGGCCGTCGAGCCCCAGGGACCTGACAAGGTGGACGACTCTAGGCGCGCTGTCGCAGAAGGAGGTACCGGGAGGGGGATTCTCGATGCAGAGAGTCACCCCACAGTCCAGCGCCGTGGAGGCCAGTTCAGCCAGGCTCTCCGCCGCAAAGCGGTACCCTCTTGCCTCCGAGTTCGGATCCCCCCAGCCAGGATCCATCACTAGGAATTGCGCGTCCAGAAGGCAGGCCGAGTGTATCAGGCTCTTGGCCACCGAGACGGAGAGGCGTCTGTCCTCTGTGCTGGGGCTGGAGATGTCCATCTCCCTTCGCCGCGGGGCGAGGATCGACACAACTTCTAGGGCGGAGCTAGACACCGCCTCCCGAAGGTCTGTAAGCCTTCTCCTGTCGAGCAGATCGATGTGCCGCGGGTCGTTTCCCCAGATCTCGACGGCGGAAAACCCAGCGGCCTCGATGGGCTTTAGGGCATCCTCGACGGGTTCGGTGCGGAGGACAAGAGTCGAACAACCCAGCTTCCGGGGCACGCCCAGCTCTGCACCGCGACCGCTAATTTGTCTTTCCAGAGAGGGCGACGCGTTGAATATACTTTTAAGAATCGTCCCTTACGCCGTGGAGGAGATCGTATGGCTGTTATCTACTACGACAAGGATGCGGATCTCTCCTACCTGGAGGGAAAGACGGTTGGCATAGTTGGCGGCGCCGGGATACAGGGAAGCGCCCACTCGATGAACTTGAAGGACAGCGGCGTCAACGTGATCGTCAGCGAGCTCCCAGGCAGCGATGCTTGGAAGCGGGCGGAGAGCATGGGCTGGGAGGTGCTGACGACTGACCAGCTGGCGGAGAAGGCGGATGTCATAGCCCTGCTCACCCAGGACGACGTCCAGCCAAAGGTGTACAGGGAGCAGATCGCCCAGCACCTCGCCGCGGGGAAGGCACTGGTCTTTGCCCATGGGTTCAACATTCATTACCACCAGATCGAGCCTCCAGAGGACGTGGACGTCTTCATGATAGCTCCAAAGGGTCCAGGGAGCCTGGTGAGGCGGATGTACGAGGAGGGAAAGGGCGTGCCAGCTCTTGTCGCGGTGCATCAGGATGCCTCTGGAAATGCGCTGAACCTCGCACTGGCCTACGCCAAGGGCCTTGGATGCACCCGTGCAGGCGTCTTGGAGACGACGTTCGCAGAGGAGACCGAGACCGACCTCTTCGGCGAGCAGACAGTGCTCTGCGGAGGGGTATCGGAGCTGATAAAGGCAGGGTTCGAGGTGCTTGTCGAGGCCGGGTACCAGCCGGAGTGTGCTTACCTAGAGGTGTGCCACGAGCTGAAGCTCATCGTCGACATGATCCACACCGAGGGGATAACGGGGATGCTGAAGAGGGTCAGCGACACCGCCGAGTACGGCAGCATGACCAGGGGCAGGAGGATAATTACCGAGGATACCAAGGACGAGATGTTCGCTATCCTCGACGAGATCCAGACCGGCCAGTTCGCCACAGAGTGGATCCTGGAGAACCAGGCTGGCAGGCCCTCCTTCAAGGCCCTTGAGAGAATCGAGGCCGAGCACCCAATGGAGGAGGTTGGAAAGAGGATTAGGTCCATGATGCCGTGGCTCAAGGAGTAGCAGGCGGTCTAGACGCCTACTCGGGTATCTGGGTTGACTTGGGGCCGCGGGCCATGGCAACGGTCCCGGTTCTAGCTATCTCCTTTATCCCGACAGGCCTGAGGAGATCTATGAAGGCCTGGATCTTCTGCTCGTCGCCAGTGATCTCCATAGTCAGGGTGGTGGCGTTGACGTCAACCACCTTGGCCCGGAATATGTCCGCGTACTGCATGACGAGCAGCTTTTTCTGCTCGTTCTGAGCGCTAACCTTGACGAGGGCCAGCTCCCTTACAACGCTTGTCTGCCTGTCCAGATCCGAGACTTTGATGACGTCTATCTGCTTGTTTAGCTGCTTCTCCACCTGCTCGAGGGTCCTGTCGTCGCCCCTCACTATGATCGTCATCCTGGAAATCCTGCTATTCTCAGTGGTCCCAACCGCTATGGACTCTATGTTGAAGCTCCTCCTACTGAACAGCCCGGCTATCCGGTGAAGCACCCCAGGCTTGTTCTCGACCAGAGCAGCTATGATATGCGTCCTCTCCATCTCAATCAACCCCTGTAGCGGAAGGGCCTCCCTGAACACCGCGGCGACAGGATCATCTTGTCTATCCTGCCTCCAGCCGGAACCATGGGAAGTATGTTCTCCTCTTTGTCCACCTTCACGTCCACGACGGTGACCACGTCGCTTTTAAGCGCCTCTTCGAGGGCAGATCCCACCTCGCCGGGAGAGTCCACCTTTATCCCCTTTGCCCCAAAGGCCTCGGCCAGCTTGGCGAAGTCGGGGACCTCCGGCACGACTCTCCCCTTGCCGACCCCTGCATGGTCCAGCTGGGTGGCGGACGGCCGCTTGTTGTAGAAGAGGCTCTGCCACTGGTACACCATTCCCAGCGTTCTGTTGTCGAGGATGACGACGACCACGGGTATATCCTCTATGACGCAGGTGGCAAGGTCCTGCATAACCATCTGGAAGCTTCCGTCGCCCGCCACGTCGATAACCTTGCAGTCCGGGCAGGCGACCTTTGCCCCTATCGAGGCTGGGAAGCCGAAGCCCATGGTTCCGAGGCCGCCGGAGGAGATGAAGTGCCTCGGCTTGTCTATGTTGAGGAAGTGGGCGCCCCACATCTGGCACTGGCCGACCTCGGTGACGACTATGGTCTGGTCATCTATGATCTTGTTTAGCTCCTTCATCACCCTCTGGGGCTTTATGGGCTTCTCGTCGTACTCGTAGTCTAGGCATCCCTTGCACTCCTTGATCCACTGCATCACCTTTTCGGCGTAGGCAGTCTTCTTCTTCGGCTTGAGCTTCTCTATCTCCGCGTTGAGCCTTGAGAGGATGTTCTTTGCATCTCCGACTATCGGTATCCTCGGCAGGACGTTCTTCCCTATCTCGGCTGCGTCTATGTCTATGTGGATTATCTTCGCATCGGGGCAGAAGGTGGATACGTCTCCGGTGACCCTGTCCGCAAACCTCATCCCCACGGCCATGATGACGTCTGCATCGCTGAGCAGGTCGTTTGCTATCTTGCGGCCGTGCATCCCGAACATTCCGAGACAGAGGGGGTGGCTGTCGGGGAAGGACCCCTTTCCCATCAAGGTCACGCCCACCGGTATCATTAGCGACTCGGCGAGCTTGACCAGCTCCTCGGTTGCGCCGGAGGCGATCACCCCACCGCCCGAGATTATCACCGGCCTCTCCGCGTCGATTAGGAGGCGGGCGGCCTTCTTTATCTGGCCCAGGTGGCCCTTCGGGCTCGGCCTGTAGCCCATCATCTCGACCTTGGGTGGGTACTCGAACTCAAGCTTTCCCTGTTGCGTGTCCTTAGGGAGGTCTATGTGGACGGGCCCTCTCCTCCCCGTGTTGGCTATTATGAAGGCGCGTCTAACGGTCTCCGGGATCTCCGAGCTGCTGCGGACCATGAAGTTGTACTTGGTGATGGGCATGAAGATGCCGACTGTGTCTGCCTCCTGGAAGGAGTCGTTGCCTACCAGACTCGTCGGCACCTGCCCCGTGACTGCGACGACTGGGACCGAGTCGTAGAAGGCGTTGGCGATTCCCGTCGTCAGGTTTGTCGCACCCGGGCCGGAGGTTGCGAAGCACACCCCCGTCTTGCCGCTGGCCCTGGCGTATCCGTCGGCGGCATGGGCCGCTACCTGCTCGTGCCGTACCAAGATGTGCCTGATCTCCGAGTCGTACAACTTGTCGTACACGTCTATTATGGCTCCGCCGGGGATGCCAAAGATGTGCTGCACCCCCTCTGCCTCCAGGGCCCGGACCAGGGCCTCGGCTCCGGTCATGGTCTCAGACATTTCTGCTTCCTCCTCTCTTCTTTGCGGCGAATAGCCGGTTTATCGCCTCTATCATCGCCTCTACGCTCGCCATCACGATGTCCGTGCTGACTCCACGGGCCGTCGTGAGGTTCCCCTTGTCGTCCTCGACCTTAACGGTCACCTCGGCGACGGCGTCGCTTCCACCGGTGATGGCCTCGAGCCTGTACTCCCTCAGCTGCACCTCGCCGAACTCTCCGACCACCTGCTTTATGGTCCTTATAGCTGCATCCACCGGACCGTCACCAATGCTCGCCCCCTCGACCCTCTTTCCATCAACCTTCAGGGCCAGGGAGGCGGTTGGAATGGTTCTGTCTCCCGTCACCACCGTGAGGCTCTCAAGCTCCAGCGTCCTCTCGTGCTCTGCCACCCTGCCGATGACGGCCTCGGCGATCGCCAACAGGTCGGCGTCTGTCACCTTCTTCCCCATGTCGCCGATCCTCTTCACGCGCCTAGAGATCTGGGCGACCTGCTCGGGGGTCGCCCTCACACCCAGCTCCTCCAGCTTGGCTGACACGGCGTGGGCGCCGGTGTGCTTGCCAACGACTATCCTCCTCGTACTCCCCACCATCTCTGGGGTGAGGGGCTCGTAGGTCGCAGCCGCCCCAAGGACGCCGTGGACGTGGATGCCCGACTCGTGGGCGAACGCATTCTCGCCGACGATCGCCTTGTTTGGCTGGACGGGGACGCCGGTAAGCCTCGAGACAAGCTGCGATATGGGGCAGATCCCCTTGGTGACGATCCTGGTCTTGATCCTGTAGAAGGAGTGGAGGGACATTACGACCTCTTCCAGCGATGCGTTTCCAGCCCTCTCCCCCAGTCCGTTCACCGTCACGTGGACCTGGCTGGCTCCATTCTCAACGGCTGCCAAGGAGTTTGCGACCGCCAGGCCAAAGTCATTGTGGCAGTGAACCGAGATGGGGATCCCGACCTCTCGGGAGATCTGGCCGATGAGGAATCCCATCGCCCTAGGCGTCATGACGCCGACGGTGTCGGGGACGTTGATCCTCTCCGCCCCGGCCTCCTCTGCCGCCTTGAAGACCCTAAGCAGGTAGCCCAGATCCGTCCTCGTGGCATCTTCGGCCGAGAACTCCACCCTCGCGCCGTGTTCCCTCGCGTATGTTATGGCTTCGACGGCTCTCTGGACGACCTGGTCCCTGTTCATCTTCAGCTTGTGTTTGAGGTGGATCTCGGAGGTCGCTATGAAGGTGTGTATGTAGGGGACGCCAGTCTCCAGGGCTAGGTCGATGTCCTTCTCGTTCGCCCTTGCTAGGGCGCAGATATCGCTCTTTGTACCGAGGGAGCAGATCCTTCTGATCGCCTCGGCCTCCCCCTCGGATGTCGCTGGGAACCCCGCCTCTATCGCGTCAACGCCTAGCTGATCCAGCGCCTCGGCGATCCTCACCTTCTCGTCGACGGTAAGCGAGACGCCAGGCGTCTGCTCCCCATCCCTAAGGGTGGTATCAAAGATCCGCACGCTCTTGGGAAGGCTAAGCCCTTCCAAGATCTTCTCGTCGTATTCAGAGACGTAGAACACCGTCCCTCCGCATCTCCATCCTTCCTAGGCACCTTTTGCTTTGACCCCGGCGGACATCCGTAGGTGGGCCCGTTGCAACACGCGGGTTGGCCGGGCCTTACCTCGTCCCCGTGACCCCTCAAGCATCGAACGTCTTTCCTACCACTGCTCCGTTCCCGGCCTGGTGGGGTTCGGAAAGCAAGCGCGGTTACCACCTCCTTCCGGAGGCGGCTCCGCGGCCGCCGATCCTGAGGGACGGGGAGTCAACGTTCAGAACCCGGGCCCAGACGTGCTGCACCCGGACCGCCCCACGGCCTTCGGCCCCGCATATAGACGATTTCGGGCATAGGAGACGCCTAGCCTCCCGCCTAGTCCGCCGAGTTGGCCGCAAACTGCCCATCCTGTCTGTAGGCCTCCGTAGAAGGCCTATTCACACGCATCCTTCCTCGGCGGGCTATTAAGTTTTATTTCAAAATTGGGGAGGAGTCGTGATTCTGCGTGGCTGGGCAGCGTAGAATCGGTTCTAGCCTGTGGATTGCCGCGGCAGGACGGTGAGGTTTGCCGTTGCAATGTGCTTCCTGACCGACACCACCGCGAAGACCGTGGTCGTCTCGTAGACGTAGGGAGCCCTCAGCCGGAGAAGAAGCACGCCGACGTTGTCGGGGACCGTAGCGGCAGAGGTCGCTACCACCTGGCCGTCTGGAACTATAGATCCATTGACCTGGA
>CAYWSC010000110.1:0-6552 GCA_964460695.1 Hadarchaeota archaeon (SeqCode) | reverse complement strand
GTGACAGGGACTCTTTGTCGGCGACACCGCCCCGTGCTTCAAGAGAAGAAAAATAAGGGCGTGGATACGTCGGGGTGGACGTGACGAGGAGAGCGCCTCCGTACGTGCTTGTCGCCGGGTCAGGAGAAGAAACATGCACCGAGAGGGCGAGGGCACTCGCCTTCGAAGTAGGGCTGGAGCTTGGGAAGCACAGATGCATAGTTCTCACCGGCGGCCTGGGAGGCGTGATGGAGGCGGTCTGCCGGGGTGTCAAAGAGGCCGGGGGAGGGCCAACGGTCTGCATACTACCCGGAACCGAGAAGTTGGATGCGAACCCGTTCTGCGACATTGTCGTTCCAACGGGATTTGGACACGCGAGGAACTTCGTAAACGTAAACGCCGCGGACGCGGTGATAGTCATCGGAGGCGGCGTCGGAACCCTGAGCGAGGCATCGTTTGCATATCTCGCCGGGAAGCCTGTGGTTGCCCTAGTTACGTCTGGAGGGGTGGCCGAGAAGATTGCAGGGCGAAGGCTGGATCCACGCCGAACCGAGACCGTCCGGGTGGCAAGGAGTCCAAGGGAGGCCGTGAAACAGGTCTTGACGAGCCTAGGTGTTACCGCCGAATAGAGGTAGGGGTGTGGAGTTGAAATACAGGGATCCCGTCCGGATCGTCGACGAGCATGAGAGGTGGAGAAGGAGGTGCTTGAACCTCATTCCCTCCGAAAACGTCATGAGCTACCGAGCTAGATGCCTGCTCGCATCCGATATGGGCCATAGATACACGCTGCCCAGGATCAGGGAGATGGATGGGCGGCTGGTGGAGAACGCGTACAGGGGGACAAGATTCCTCGACGAAGTCGAAGAGGCGGCAGTCGAGCTTGCAAGGGAGATATTCGACTGTGAATACGCCTGTGTCCGACCCATCTCCGGACATGCCTCGGCGATGATATCCCTCGCGTCGGTATGCCGCATCGGGGACTCGCTCCTGGCCACCGAGTTCGAGAATGGCGGATACCCAGGGTACGGGTCCGACCAGATGGCCGGGATGCTCGGCCTCAGGGCCGCAGGCCTCCCATCTACACGGGATGGATGCGACATCGACTACGAGGCTGCTCGTCAGAGGATAAGGGACTTTTCCCCCAGGGCCGTGGTGATCGGGGCATCGAAGATGCTGTTTCAACCCGATGTTCCCCTCTTGAAGGACGTGTGCGTCGAGGCCGGGTCGACCCTTCTCTACGACGCCTCACACGTCCTGGGACTTATCGCCGGCCGAATGTTCGGAAGGCCCCTGGAGGAGGGTGTCGACATCCTCTTCGGCAGCACCCACAAGAGCTTCTTCGGACCGCAGGGTGGCATAGTGCTGACAAATCAACGCGAGCTTTTCGAAAAGGTGGAGTCAAACCTTCACTGGAGAACCATTGACAACGCTCACTGGAACAGAATTGCCGCTCTGTGCCAGTCCCTTCTCGAGTTCAAATCCTTCGGCAAGAGGTACGCAGCCAAGGTCGTTGCGAACGCTAGGGCGCTGGCATCGGAGCTGGATAGGAGGGGAGTCCCAGTTCAGTGTAGGGAGAGAGGATTCACCGAGTCCCATCAGGTGGGCCTCGATGGCCCGTTGCTGGCCGAGGCGGCGGGCCTAGGCAATCTTGAGGAGGCGGCGAAGAGGCTTGAAAGGGCCGACATAATCATCGACTGCGTAGCTAGGCTAGGCACATGCGAGGTCACACGTCTCGGGATGGGAGAGCCGGAGATGCGCCAGGTGGCCAGTCTCATCAGCAGGGTTCTCATCGAGAAAGAAGAGCCTGAGTGTGTCAGGCCAGACGTACACATGCTGAGGGAGAAGTTCGCCTCGCCCAAGTTCTGTTTCGAGTCAGGCCCGGATTAGAATCCGGGCCCCGTCATTCTCCGTAGTGCCTTTGAGCGGAAGCGCCTGTTCCTCCCCAACCCTTTCATCATCTTCTTCATCATCTCGTACTGCTTGATTAGTTCGCGAACCTCGGCCTCGCTCGAGCCCGAGCCGAGGGCTATCCTTCTTATCCGCGAGCTGTTGAGGATCTTCGGATTCTTCAGCTCGTGCCTGTTCATGGAGTTCATGATGACCCTGAACCTGCGCATCTTCTCCTCGCCGACCTTTATCGCCTCGTCGGGGATGGAGAATCCCATACCAGGGATCATCTGGATGATTCTCTTGAAGGGGCCGAGGTTGGACAGCATCTCAAGCTGCTTGTACATATCCTCGAGCGAGAACTTGCCCTCGAGGAACTTGTAGAGCGACTCCTCACCTATCTCCTCGTGCCTAGTCGCCTCCTCAAACTTCTCTATGAGCGTCGCTAGGTCCCCCATCCCCAGGAGCCTTGAGACGAATCTCTTCGGGTCGAACCTTTCTAGGTCGTCGATGGTCTCTCCTACGCCTATGAACTTTATGGGCGCGCCTGTCTCGGCGCAGGACGACAGGGCACCTCCCCCCTTGGCACTTCCATCCAGCTTGGTGACTAGGATGGAGCCGATGGGAGTGGCCTCCTTGAAGGCCTTGGCCTGGGCCCTGGCCTGCTGGCCTAGGGTTGCGTCCACCACCAGTATGATTTCATGGGGATTGACGGCAGATGCTATCTGCCTCATCTCCTCTATGAGCCCCTTCTCCTCTTTGTGCCGCCCCGCCGTGTCTACGAGCACCAGGTCGTAGTCCTTCTGCCTGAAGAACTCGACCCCCCTCTTGGCGATCGAGACTGCGTCGTCCGAGTCCGGTTCGCCATACACGGGTATCCCGTGACCCTCCGCCAGCGCGCGCAGTTGTTCAAGGGCTGCCGGCCTCCACGTGTCTGAGCAGACAATAGCCGTCTTCCTCCCCCTCTTCTGGAAGTACCTCGCGAGCTTTGCCGTGCTCGTCGTCTTGCCGGACCCCTGTATGCCGACGAGCATGACGACGGTGGTCTCTCTTCCCCCGGCAAAGGAGATCTCCTTGGCCTCCCTGCCCAAGAAGTTGGTCAGCTCCTCGTAGACGATGTTGACGACGTGGTGACGCTTTGAAATGCCGGGCGGGGGCTGCTCGTTCAGAGCCCTCTCCTCAATCCTCTTGGTCAGCTGGCTCACGAGTTCGACGTTGACATCGGCCAGAAGGAGCGCCCTCTGGATATCCCTCTTCAGCTGCCTGACGGTCTCCGCATCTATTGAGCGGGATCCGGTCAGCCTGGCCAGCGCGTTGTGCAGGGATCTGCCAAGGTTGTCAAGTACCATTTTCTGCACTCCCAGACCGGTTTTCCCATATCAGGCGAGGTGGTACTAGAAGTACCTCCTCCTATCCTGCATCGCTTGGGCGATCTTCCGGTCTATCTCCCTCATGAGATCCGCGGCTATCACTTCCATGTTCTCCCTAACCATATTTATGATGATCGCCCTAAAGAGCGGATCTACCCTCATTCTGGCGAGAATCGCCCTGTAGTCCTGCTCAGTGACCGGCAAGCGATGACCACCTTCTCAAGCAAACACCGTTTTGTACTCTAATAAATTTATGGCATTCGTTAGTATTCTTGTCGGTGAGACAGCTATTGGAATATGAGGTCCAGGAACCACTCGGGAGTAAACTCCTGAAGATCGTCGTAACCTTGTCCGACGCCCACGTAGAGAATAGGCTTGCCGGTGGCGTGGGCCACGGAGACGGCAGCACCCCCCTTGGCATCGGCATCGGCCTTGGTTAGGATGATGCCGGTGATGTTGCAGGCCTCGTCGAACTGTCTTACCTGCTCCACGATGTCATTTCCAGCGAGGGAGTCGCCGACGAATAGGACGGCGTCCGGCTTGTTGACCCGGACAATCTTCCTCATCTCATCCATCAGGTTGACATTGGTGTGAACCCTGCCAGCGGTGTCCGCGAGTACGACGTCGATGTTTCTCGCCCTAGCGTGTTGGAGAGCGTCGTACACGACGGCCGCGCTGTCGCCACCCCTCTTGTGCTTTATGAGCTTGAGTCCTAGACGATCGGCGTGGTATTCGAGCTGTTCGATCGCCGCTGCTCTGTATGTGTCGCTTGCGGCTATGACGCAGGAAAACCCGCTGTCTTTCAGCATCTTGGCTATCTTGGCGATAGTCGTGGTCTTCCCCGTCCCGTTGTAGCCGACGAAAAGGATTAGATACGGCTCTCCCCTAGCCTTCTTCTTCCTGATCTCCTCGAGGAGGTCTATCCTCTCGGACTGGAGGACATCCCGAAGCGCGGATCTGACGGAATCCCTAGCGATCTTGGAGATATCGTCGGATATCCCGAATCGCCTACCGGTGAGGTTCTTTCTAGCCTCCTCCAAGATCCTATCCACGACCTCTACGGCGACATCACTTTCGAGGAGGCCTACCTCCAGCTCGGAGAGGATATCCTCGATATCGCTCTCCGTGAGGGTTCTGCGAGTGAGCTTCTTGGTGAAGCGGGATACCTTTGTCCTCAGATTGTCGAACAACTTTCGCACCCGCCACCTCTCTATGGCTGTCCTCCAGCCTGTGAGAGCTCTTGGTACAGCCTTTGCCACTTTGGGGTGAGTTCCTCCAGCCGTTTGGAGAGTTCTTGAACCCTCTCGGTGGTCTGCTTGATGGCGGAGTCGAGCTGGTCGGCCCTCTTGTCAACTATGGCCTTCGCCTCGTCGATGTTCTTCTCCATGGAGAAGCCTGCCCCGATGCCGATTATCACCCTGTCGTTCTCCGTGATGCTCGACCTGACGAAGGATCCGGATCCAACGGGTATTAGGAGTTCCGTGCCAGGGGCTACCCCCTTTATCTCTTCGAGGGTCTCCAGGGTCTGCCTCGTCTCGTTTAGCGAGAGGGTTAGCAGCTCCAAGTTCTGGTTGTGGGTGTTTATCTGGCTTTGAATCAGCTCGATCTCCGATGTCAGCCTTCTGAGCTCCGCTTGCTTTTCCTCCATCTCTTTAGCCTCCTAGAACGCTACTGCTCAGGCGTCGTCTGCTCCTCTATGCTCTCGATGAACACCTTGTTCCTCTTGACGCGATGCCTGCTGCCCAGGTCCGAGAGGACCTTCTCCCTAGCCTGGTCCTCGTTGATCGAGGACACATCCATCGTGAAGGGCTGCATTCTCTTCCCCATGAGGAACCTCCCCTTCACCTTGAACTTCTTCACAGAAATCTGCTTCTCAGACATCTCTTCACCACCCAGATCCCTCAAAGACCCTCTGGATTCTTCCCATCTCTATGCCTGTGGTCGGAGTCCCAGCGACGGCACCCTTGGAGTTCGCCAGAAGACAGGTGCCGACATTGCCTGCTCCGAAGTTTGCCGTTCCCCTCTCGACATAGGTTTTCAGTGTTTCCCTCACCAGCTCGAGATCTTCGTCGGTAGCCCTGGGGGAAACCAAGGTCCCCGTATTGTTCGAGCTGCAGAGCGAGCCTACTATGTTTAGGCCGGCGACCTTCGCCCCAACAACTTCGACTCCGAGGACATCAGACATCGTCTTAAGCTCCCTTTTCCCATATAGCGTTGCCGCGATGGCGCCCTTGTCGTTGGCGACGACGAGGTTTCCGAGGGCATTGAACCTTGTTTCAACAACTCCAACATTTATGTCTAGGGCCTGCCTAATCGCCTCAAGCTCTGACCTGGTGGCATCTGACGGAACAAGGATTCCATTGGAGTTCATCACGGCGAAGGCGCCTATCAACTCGGTTCTTAGAAGGGTCAGCCTCACTGTCTCAACTCCAAGGGATTCGGCGATGGCCTTGGCCGCGCCGGCGGTGGCGCTCCTGGGAATGAACGCTACCGCGTCGTTTGCGCAGGCAAATATCCCGAGGTAGGGGTTGCCGTTGAGATGGATCCTAGCGAAGCGCATCGTGGCACCTATTCGGCCAGGGAGACGCGGAAGACCTTCTCTCCCTCTTCGAGCTCCTCCTCGGTAACTCTGACCCTCACCCGCGGAGGGATCTTCTCTATCCCTCTCTGCCATATCCTCTCATTCACCGACTCGTCGATGATGAAATCGTCGGTCTTGAGGTGGCGCTCCATGAACTGCCTGATGATCCTGAGGGCCTTCGGCGCCCTCTTCTTCCTAGAAGTTGCCTTCGCCTCCCTGAGGGGAACGATGTAGATTCTCTCCTCAGCCATAAGCCTTCCCCATCACACCTTCAACCTAGATCTGCGCCAGAACCGCATCTTGGGGTGTCTCCTGACCCGCCTCGCCGTCTTCATAATGACCCAGACGGGGACCCTCCTAGTGAGGCGGTTTGCCCTTGCGAGCCTGATCTTCTTGGGCCTGGTTCTGTGCCTCGACATAGAATCCTTCCTACAGTCTCCGTATCGTAGTCTCCCTAGACCTGGAACGGGCGAGCTTTCTCAGCAGCTCCTTGAGCTGCGGGTCCGTGACCTTGCCTCTCAGCCTTCCAGACTGGGCGAGGCTTATCAGCTGCATCTCGATGGCGTTTGCGTACTCGGGCCTGGAGAGCCTGAGGTTGGTCAGCCTGCTACGTGCCTCCGGGGTTAGTATCGAACGCAGGATCAGTTGCTTCTGGATCTGTGCGTTCTGCTCCGCCTCCCGCGACCTCTCCTCTTCGAGCTTCTTCTGCAGCTCGGCTAGCTTTCTTCGTCTAAT
>CAYWSC010000109.1:0-6569 GCA_964460695.1 Hadarchaeota archaeon (SeqCode) | reverse complement strand
GGCTTCCACAAAGAGATCCTCTCCGTGCTCTTCGACCGCAAGATGGCGGAGGCATCTGGAATAGACACGCGCATGTTCTACTACTCCATCCTCCTCGTCACCGGTCTGTCCGTGGCTTTCTCCCTCAAGCTGGTCGGGGGGCTGCTGGTCTATGCCCTGATAATCAATCCCTCGTCCACCGCCTATCAGTTCCTGGACGACATGAAGAAGATCATCGTGGCCTCCCCTATCATAGGGATTGCAACGAGTCTTTGTGGCTTCATCTTCTCCCTCCAGTTTGACCTACCGGTGGGTTCCTCGATCATAATAGTCTCTGCGCTGGTCCTGGCCTTCTCCATAGCGATATCCCCTAGGAGGAGGAAGTCAGGCTTGAGGATGATGCCGGCAGCTGCAAAGCCGAGCCACTAATTCTCATTTCAATAATGGCTGGAATCAAGGGACACATGGAGCTTGAACCATGCCAGTCAAGAGATCGAAGACCTAGGAGGGCACCGGCTGGCCCCATACTATCTGGTGCAAAGCTCAAGTGCCTCCAGGGCTCCCTGAACGACGACCTCCTCGATCTCTGGTGCAAACCTCTGCTCCATGAGGTAGTAGAAGGATTTCTGCGGCTCGTAGCCTCCCTCCTCGATCGCCTTTTCGGTCGAGATGTAGCCAACCAGTCCGTTGCAGTAGCCGGCGAAGAAGGTCGGAGAGAGAGGTGATCGCCGCTTCACACGCAGGCCTATCTCGACGAAAACCTCGCCTGGCACCCCTACAAGGGCCGTCGTCCCTATCCTTATCGCCTGTATCTCGGCTCTGAGGCGTTTCTTGACCTTGCCGGCCTCCACCCTCTGTATCATCTCCCTAGTCCACCGGGTCCGCGCGACCAGTTCCGGCGATGCCTTTCCCTCCTTCTTTGAGGCCTCCTGAGCCGACTCTAGATCCCTGAGGAGGGCCCGCAGCTCGTCGAGAGAGGGAGGCGGAAGGAGGGGTAGATCGACCTCCACCTGGGATACCTGTAGGTCTGGGGATTCGATCCTTTCCGCGAGAGCCTGTGTCTTTATCACCTCGCCGCCCACAACGCGTCCATGCATACGGGCCAGCTCGAAGGACCCTCTTGGATGAGGGTTGACGTCTCCGGCGGCCCCGTTGATGAATCCAGAGAGGACTCCCCGGCCGCCTAGGCCGGCCTCGACGGTTCTTCTGGCGTAGCCCATCCAGTCGGCCGTGATGAGATAGTTGTCGCCGCCAAGCGTGGTCCCGTGGCACGCATGGTTGAAGAGCAGCGAGTGGACATCCCCTTCACTGTTATCGAAACGAAGGACCGTGACGTCGCGGTCGATCGGTCCCTCGGGGTTCTCGCCTAGGACGGTCTTTCCCTCGCGCTTGGCACGCCTATTGATGCCGATTGTAGCTGTCCCAGTGCCCACGTGGGTCGAGGACTCACGCAGCTTCTTGAAGGCTAGTGCGACTGCCGTTGCAAGTTGTCCCTCAAGCACCGCCATGTAGCCTTCGTCCCTCCTGGTGTAGGAACGCCTGCCCGTCGCAGGGCCTCCATGTGTGTGGCTGCACGCTATCATAAGGTGCTTCTCATCCATTCCACAGAGCTTTGCAGCCTTTCTCCTGACGCGCTCAACAGTGACAAAGTCGAGTCCTATCAGGTCGCAGGTAAGCACCGCGGCTGCGGTGTCCCCGCCAGCCATGGCAACGGCGGTTGCCTCGAGCCTGTCGTGGATACCTTCGGCTCCTCGGTCCCGGACTGCATATCCCTGCATCCAGGTTCCGAGAGGCGGGGTTATGTCCACCCTAGCGGAGCCGACGAGAAGGGAGGGGGCGGGGAGGTCGGCTGATCTCATAGGCTGCTTCGGAGCTGGGAACCAAGAAAAATCCTATGGGACTGAGCCTTGGAAGCCAGACACTGGGCAACAACTGCTCATTCGTGATGTTGAGGGAGAACATCTGTTTGTAGCTGTGGATTCCGGGGGTCTACTTTTCGAGATAAGCCGGGATGATTTGTACGGAGTTTGACGAGGTTGGCAAAGACTTTGTCCGCGTTGTCACGCTATTCCCATCTCTATGCCTATGACTAACCTCGAAATAGCGTGGGTTGAGAACTGATCAGTAGCGCGGCTTAGCAATCGGTCGCAACAGATGATGCTTTAAGAGAGAGCCCTACAACCCGAGAACTAGATCGCAGTTGTCGTCCCAACGGTCCGGTAAAGCCTCTTTCTGACCATAAAGCTCCAGAGGACGACGCCACAGACCAAGAGGGTCGCCGTTGTGACTAACCACTCGACTACGTGGACCCACATCAGTGCACGTTCTTTCAACCTAATGATCATGTTCTCCACCTCGCCTAAATCGTCGAAGGCGGATTTCATCAGCTCGTTGCTTTCCTGGAACTCTTGCATAAGGTAGAGTTCCTTGGCCTCTGAGAACTTGGCCTCTAGGTCAGAGATAAGCTTCTCAATTCTGCTGTCGCTGGCACCAAACATCTCTGCAAACTCTGCGACCGTTAGGAGAAGGGACATCCTTGTTCTAAACTTCGCAAAGGACATCCTCACCTTGTGGTACGTCATAACGTCGCTAGGGACCTTTCTCTTCGTTAGGTAGAGAACCATGTTCATAAGGATATCCAATCCGTAGGGATTCTGCGTATAGCCATGGGCGTAGGCACTCCAAAACTGGAGGCCGAAGGAGTCCCCTATCGTCATCGTCCTTCCCTTCTCGTAGTCCCATGTAACCATGTAGGGAACCTGTGAGTCGAAGCTGCCTATTTGCCATGCCAGCGTGGCGACGCCATCCTTGGGGATTATCAGATAAGCCTTGTAACCAACAAAAGTCTCTATCCCCAGAGGAATGAAAGGCGTAAGAACAGGCTCTGGGAAATCTCGGTTGACAATGATGCGGAAATTCACCTTTCCCATGGGTCCGCCGGCAGCAAGAACCGCCGGACAGTCGTTTGGAAAGGCCAAAGAGAGTTTTGACGCTACCCAGGCGTCATGAATGTCAGGATATACGCTCATGCAGGCGGGGGCGCTGAGACCTCCTGCTCCCTCCCTTACGGCGTCATACATCCAGGCAATCTGTTTCTCGCTCAAATGATACATAACCGGGGAATTGAGCAAGATGAACTCATAGCTTCTTACCGCCTCGTAGCTCCTTGGGAAATAGATTCGCACAAACCTCTTGATATCATCCGTATCAACCAATCCCCCGGGCCGAGTAGGGACGAAGAGAGCCTCCACCAGGGGCTCCTCACCGAACCACTTCATCAACGGATTGGAATCAGGATCGACCTGCCCAGTGACAAGTGACCTGATTCTCTGCCCCATGCAGATTTCAGGGGCAAATGCGAGCAGCAGGGCCATGATTAAGCACGCCGCTCTCTTCATTGCTCGGACGGGGCCCGGTGTCCACGTAAAAAATCTTACGTGTGCTCTTAGATCTCATCAATCAAGAAAGCCAGAGCCAACTCTGCGTCTATGTTAGGTCCTGGGCGTCAACTGGCTTTGAGCCGAGATGCTTGCGGTATTCAGCATAGCGATTCCCGTCGTGCTTGTCGAGCTTCTATGGAGCCAGAGGCGACGAGAGCCTTGGCTGGAGAGGCGGGCACTCGTCGGCGTGGTCCTTCTCTTCACATGTGTTGTAGGTGGAGGCTCCTTTCTCTTCGTCGAGATGACTGGCTATTCTCCTTCACCTGCCCAATATCGACTTGCACTTCTCCTGGCGTTTTCACTACTACTCCTAGGCTACGTCTCCCCCGTCTCGGCTCGCCGTGGAGAGATCCCACTAGGCTCGAAGGGAGCTTGGGCGCTCGGCTTAGCGTGGAGTGCGGTGTTCTTCCTCGGCTTCTGGGGTATGCCTTCGATGGTGCCTAACTGGCAGGTCGGCGTGCTGCTCCTTTCGATCATTCTCTCGACGCCGGCCCTTCTGCTGGCGAGGTATTCCTGGGAGGGATGCGAAAGGGAGGCCTTCTCCCTCGCAGCTGGGCTTCTAACATTTCTGATAATCTTGGCGCCGCTACAGGAGCTGGATCAGTCTAGGACGGGTGACGACCGGCATGGGTTTTGTAGGCCTTGCCTTTGCGGCGATCCTCCTCCTGTTCAAGCGGAGGATATGGGCAAGGACCGCGTCCTCATAGCGTATTGTGGAGGAGAGAAGTGACGGAAGGTGAGCCGTACGCGGTCGGTCGCACCGATGGAGTACCTTACGTAGGATGCCTCGGGGCTCGCGTGACCCGAGGCCACAGGATAGTTGTTGTTTCCAAACAGGTTCACAGCCATTTTCGGTGCCAAGTCCTGCAGGATAGAAGAGGGTGTTCTGCTGGATGGCCAGGTTTCTCCCGACCGATTGCGGGCTATTGTCGGACTATCGCCGTTCTGAGGATTTGACCAACCCTTAGTCTTCGTGTGTAGAGGGAGACAAGCAGCGTTGCGAGGCCCAACGAGCCGAGCCCTGCCACGCAGATCGCCACGGTGCTCCATGAGAGGACCACTGGGACGTGTAACATCTCGTTGGAAATGATGTTCATCATGCTCGCGTAGCCCCAGCCGGAGAGGAATCCCCCTGTGAAGCCCGCGGCCGTCCCTATCAGCCCGGCTGCGACCGATTCGGATCCCAACCATGTGGTTAGGTGTGAGAGGGACATGCCTCTGAGGATCCCGATGGAGATCTCGAGGCTCTTCTGATCAATGATTATGAGCAGCGCTAGGATGACGCCTATTGTCGCGACTATGAGCACCATAAACGATTCAAGCCTCATGTACTTGGAGAAGGCGGACCTCTCGGGCGCCGCCAGCCTCTTCTCAAGCTCCTCTTCGTAGACGAATAGCTTCACCTGGCCTGCAAGGTACTGGGTCCAAGAGGTTAGTCCTAGCCTTTCTCTTATCTGGCTCGCCACCTCTTCTGCTGCGCCGGGCGCAGTTGCGACTAGGAGGATATGCCTTGACACTAGAACCTCCGTTGGTAGCTCGGAGGAGCTCATCGCTAAGACGGGTTGGCCGTACTTCCTTCGTGCGAGCTCTCCTTCCCTTGTACCGGGGACATCGTCCACTATCCCGACTACAGGGAGGGATAGCTCGAGCTTTCTCGTCTGGGCGGGCTCGCCCTGGGGGAGGCAGGGGAGAAGCAGCTTGGACTGATCTCCTACCCTCCAGCCGAGGGTCTGGGCAGCGAGGCGAGATGCTACGATTCCCCTGGGATTGGCTTGGAGCATGGACACAAGGCTACCCGCCAGCTTCGCCGCGGGCCCGCTGGACCTGATAGACGCGAGGAAAGGGGCGGTGTTGACACCGACAACCCTGACGGTCCCGCCAGGGGCTGTTGCGTCCACTACAGGAATCAGCGAGGTGGCCTTCACCCCCGGGGTGTGGGCAACAATGTCCGTCACGTTGTCGGCGACATCAGTTTGTTCTATGAGAACCCAGATTTCGGAGGGAAGCTGGACCTCTAGGCGGTTGGATTCAAAGGCTGTCGTCGCGCTCTGATACGTGGTGAAGAAGACTCCGAAGCCGACGCAGAGAGATACCAGCAACGACAGCCGCGAGATCTGTCTCCTATTTGTCCAGAGGTCGGCCCTAACGAGATCGCCGATTTCCGGGCGGACCCTTGATATGAATGGGGCGAGGCGGAATATGCCTTTCGGGCTCGTGGCGATCGCGGAAAGACCGGCTATGAGGAGTGTTGGAAGGAGGGGTAGAAAGGCGTAGCCTGCGAGGGAGAGGATTTCCAGTAGTGCTCTTAGAAGGCCTCCTCCGACAATTGGCTTGAGAAAGATGGAGGCTAGGAACACCGCAGGGAGGAGAAGGAGGAGCGTCCCCGTGGTCAGGGCGCTTGCTCCTTCCTCGGCTCCGGTCGAGATGTCTCGTGTTGAGAGGGCTGGATATGGGTCATTTAGCCTTGTGATTCGACGAGCGGAGAGGAATGAGACCAGCGCTCCTAGCGCTGCGCCTGCTAGGAGGGACGCGAGTATCGTTGGGGCGCGCGGCACCAGGGATCCTACGAGGGCTCGGAGGGGCGTGCCGGGAGGAAGGAGCAGGAGGGGTAAGAATACGGGGCCGAGGGCTGCGCCGAGTGCTCCTCCGAAGGCTCCGAGGATCACGCCTTGAGCGGAGAATACTGCTAGAAGTTGCCTGCGGGAGGCACCCCTGCATGTCAGTGAGCAGACCTCTCGGCTGAAGGAGACCTGTACGAGTTCGAGGCCTACTAGGCCAAGCAGCCCGCCGAGCAGAAGAATGGGGAGGCCCGCGGAGACGTAGAACTTCTTTAGGTTTGGAAGGCCCGATAGACGTTGCTCGACGGCCCGGCCCAGTACGTTCTCGACTTCGGCTAGGCCTGATGTTCGTCTTTCTATCTCGAAGACGACTTCGTTTAGGTTGCTCAGGGAACTGCCGACGTTTTGCGGGTCTATTGCCCTTTCTCCTAGAAAGCAGAGAGCAGTACTGGGTCCCCAGGGAACTAGGTTGGCCGTCCTGTTGGCGGTTTCGCTTGCCACGATGAAGCCCGGACTTGGCGCGAAGAACCCAATGCCGAGCTTCTCTTTCTCGTCAACTTTGTACCTTTGCTTTTCTACTCTGAAGAAGCCC
>CAYWSC010000108.1:0-6598 GCA_964460695.1 Hadarchaeota archaeon (SeqCode) | reverse complement strand
CCCCCGGTCTGGAAGGGTCGTCTATGAAGTCCGTCTCCAACATGAATCTATCCCCCTGCTTCAACGCACCAGACACCTGCTCCCGGCTGGCAATTAGAGAGGGAAAGATGCCGGTCGATCTTCCGGCATCCACCAGCGGCGGGGAGAAGTGTCTGACGACCTTTGAGGGTTCAAGGCCCGCCCTACGCGCCCTCGCTGCAAGCTCTTCGAACTGTCCGGGTGAACCCGACTCCATGTGGAGCTGGACGGCACACCCCACCTCGGCTGCGAGCCCAAGAGCCAGGTCGAGCAGTCGGTTCGACGCCTCTAGCACCTCCGCATCCACTTCGAAGTGGGGCCTGCCAACCTCGCCTATTGCAACCGCTTTTCCCTCGCGCACATATTCTGCCGCACGTCCAAGAGCATCCTCGACAACCGCTATCGCCTTTTGAGGCCCGACGACCTTCCAGAGGAAGGCCAGCTCGGCCGGGTGGGGTCCGACAACCGCGAAGGCGGTTGCCCGGCCATCCTCATTGATCTCCTTCACGGCCGAGATGCATGTCTCGAAAGCCGTGCGGAAGCCATCTCTCGAAGGCTGGGTGCCGCAGTCTCGGGTCATCTTGTTAACTATGAAGAGGTGGGTACCCCCCGACTTGGAGAACAGCTCGGCCACCCGCTTTGCGCCAAGTCCCTTCGGGTCGACGTGAATGTGGTCGTCGGTTATCGGGATCCCAAGTTCCATCTTAAGCACTGCTCCAAAACGCATTGTTTTGTGGAAACGAGGGAAATAATGTTTCATCTTTGAGGAGCAAAACGATTTGTCGCTTTTCTCCGCACACGGCCACGACAACTCGGCACGAGGGGGTGTGAGAAAAGCTTTTTCAGCCAAACGAGGAGGGCTTCGGCGAGCCAAGGCCTAGTGCGGAGAAGGTTGATAGTCAGATGGAGCCCGCCGGGAGCGAGGGTGGAGGCACGGACCCGCTGGACATAGACGAGATAGACCTAGAGGAGCTCGAGGAGCTCGACGAGGTGGGTCTTGTCGGAGAATCCGACCAGACCGCTCAGAGAGCCAAGGTGATCGAGGCAGGGCCTGAGGAGGCTGCAGATGTTTTGCCCCATACCGTCAAGGCCTACATCATGGAATTGGTCTCCGGCGAGTACGTCAGGGTCCGCAGCCCGGGCCGCAGCTTTCTAAGGCTGTGGAGCGGCGAGAACGTGGAGAAGGTCCGCGTCATGGCGACCGTCGTCTCCAAGTTCATCTCGAATGACGGGAACTACTCCACCCTTACTCTGGATGATGGAACAGACACCATCAGGGTGAAGGGGTGGAGGGAGGATGCCAGGACTATTGACACCTTCGAGGTCGGAGACATCGTCGATGTGATAGCCTCGGTGAGGGAGTACGATGGAGAGATATATCTCTCGCCGCTCACCATGAGAAAGGTGGAGGATCCAAACTTCGAGCCCCTGAGGGAACTTGAGATCTTCAGGATAAGAAAGGTGAAGAAAAGTGACCTACAACTATGAGGAGCTCCTTGAGAGAGCCCGGTCCCAGCTGCCCAAGGAGGTGCTGGAGAAGAAGAGGTTCGAAATCCCCAGGCTTGAGCTGATCACGGTGGGGAAGAGGACGATAGTCCGGAACTTCGGCGACATAGCGGACGCCTTCAACCGGGACGTGAACCACCTGATGAAGTACCTGACCAGGGAACTCGCAACGGCCGGCGACGTCGAGGGACGGAGAGCCGTCTTCCAGGGCAGGTTCACCGAGGACCAGATATGGGACCGGATAAACGACTACGCCAAGGAGTACGTCCTCTGCCACGAGTGCGGGAAGCCCGACACCCACATAATAAAACAGGGTAGGGTCCACATGCTCAAATGTGAGGCCTGCGGCGCCCGGAGCAGCATAAGGAGCTTCTAGGTTGGTCGCTTGCCCGACGAGAACTCCAACAAGGTGTACATGAAGATCCACAAGGCGCGGGGGGAGACCGTGGTCGCGATGTGCGACTGCGAAGTTCTCGGGAAGACCTTCAAGGAGGGCGAGCTGAGGATCACGGTGAACGAGAGGTTCTACAGGGGCTACCTGGTGGATGTCGATGAGTGCGACCCGTATCTGCGAGAGGCCAGCATCGGTAACTTCGTCGGGGATCTCTCCGTATCGAAGGCTATAAAGCTGGGGCTGGTGGACGAGAAGAACGTAATCAGGATAGAGGGCGTTCCCCATGCCCAGATGGTCAGGATGTTCATCTAGGTGCCGAAGATGCAAGGCAGAAGATCCGCCTCAAAAGTCCAGTGCCCAAGATGTGGAAGAGAGGTGTCCAACCTAGTCTCGGGGATGTGCGTCCAGTGCCTGCTAGAGACAAACTCGGTTGTTTCTACACCAAAGCTCCATCTCAGGGTTTGCCCCCACTGCCTCAGGTACAGAGACGGCGACACCTGGAAGGAGGGCGAGGCCGATCTAGAGTCGACCCTGCTCAGGGCCGCGGCCAGGCAGCTTGAAAAGCTGAAGCTCACCGAGAGGATAGAGTGGGGACCCGAGGGGAGATCCTCGTGGCGCCCGGAGATCAAGTCCATCTCTGTCAGCAACCCGCGCCTCTCAAGGAACAGGCTGACGGTCGATGCTAGGATTGTTTTCGCCTCTGAGGATCAGGAGGAGGCGGTGTTCATCCAACCAGTCCTCGCCGTCGACACCAGGCAGTGTCGCTCATGCGAGCTAAGAAGATCCGAATTCTACGAATGCATCCTCCAGATCAGGGGGGACGAGAGAAAGCTGGAGGAAGACGAGCTAGAAGAGGTCACACGGAGGATCTACCAGGCTGCCAGTAGGCCGCATCGAAGTCCAATGGCCTACATATCCAAGGTCAAGGACAGAAAGGAGGGGAGGGACTTCTACCTAGGCTCCGCCGCCTGGGGCAGAGAGCTTGCCAGGCAGCTTGCCTCCGAGACAGGCGGCTCTTTGAAAGAGTCCAGAAAGCTAGTCGGGCAGCAGAGGGGATCCAACAAGAGGCTCTACAAGTTCACGATCCTTCTCCGCCTGCCGAGGCTGAGGCCGGGCGACATCACTGAGCTCGAGGGATCGCTGTACACGGTGGAGCGCATAGATGGCAGAAAGATCGTCCTCCGCTCTCCATCGGGCGACGAGATTCGTCTGGAAAGCAGGAAGATGTCGGAGCTTCCCCTAGTCGCGAGACGCGAGCAGGTCGAGAAGGCGATGGTTCTTGAGGTCAGGCCGGACGGGATCCAGATCTTGGAGCCGCGGAGGCATACTACCGTTGACCTTCCCAAGCCGTCCGCCGCGGCGAAGGTCGGCTCGTACCTCAACGTGATATACACGGAGGACAGGGTCCGGGTGGTCTCGCAGAGCGAGGAGGTGGACCAGGCGTGCTGAGGATGGCGGTGACGGGCGACTCGCATCTGGGTAAGAGGTACCAGACGATGGAGTTCAGGGAGGAGGATATCAACCAGGGCTTCGACCTATTCCTCTCCTCGATAGTCTCAGAGGGGCCGGACGTACTGGTCCACGCCGGGGACCTCTTCGACAATCACTTTCCGCCCGGCTGGATCTTCGACCGCGGACTTGAAAGACTTCAAGCGATCCCCGACCCGTCAGACGGGGTGCAGGTAGTCGACGTGGCGACTGGCAGCCCTGCTCCGAACGTCTTCATAGTCCACGGCAATCACGACGGCACCTCAGATCCGAAGTCCCAAACGGGGTACTTCAGCGTTCTGAAGTACTTCGACACGATGAGCCTCTGCAACTACCTTGATCTGAGGGTAGAGGACGAGAACGTATTTCTCCCAAGGTTCATCATAAAGGCTGGAGAGGTCACAGTTGGCATCCAGGGACTGGGTTATAGGTCTCCATCCCAGTTCGAGAACCTCCTCGACGAGATCCAGGCGCCAGACGACACGGACCACAACGTCCTAGTCATTCATCAGGCAGTCGGCGAGCTGACCACGACCTACACGAAGGGGGAGTCCATACCCCAGGAGAGGTTCCTAGGCAAGGGCTTCGACCTGGTGATAGCCGGTCACACCCACAGGCCCATGTTCGACGTGAATGAGGGGACTAGGTTCCTCGTACCGGGGAGCACTGAGAGGATAGACTCGGGGGAGTACGGCGACCGAAAGGGATACTACATTGTCACATTCACGAAAGACCAGATCGAATTCGAGTTCAGGGCTGTTGACCTCGACCAAATCAGAAAGATAAGGACCTACGTGGTGGACGTGGAGGGACTGTCGGGGAGCGAGATCACCAAGCAGTGCGTCGAGGCCGTCACCGACCCCTATGTCGAACAGGCCCTGATATACTTCGTCCTACGCGGGCAGACACCTAGAGGACACCTGGACGTGTCCAAGGAGGATATCGAAAGGGAACTCCTCGAGAGGGGCGCTAGGGCGGTGAAGATCAACACCGACAAGGTCATAAGAAAGGAGATCGGAGAGCTCCTCGAGGCCGATGACTGGCGCCACGTCAGGATAACGGAGTCCCTCTTCCAGCGGCTCCTCTCTCAGGCTGCCCTGAAGGACCTGTCAGGCAACCCCATCAGAGAACAGGAGGCAATTGCGCTTCTCTCAAAAGTCGCATACAGGATCTTCAGAGCCTACGAGGAGGGCGACAAGTCGGCCGTGCAGTCGGTCCTCAGCAAGGACCTCTTGGCGATTGCCGAGTCATTCCACAACAATTCTGAGGGTGAGGACAACTGAGGATAGAGGAGGTTAGGCTGAGGAACTACAGGTCGTACGGAAACGACACGACTGTGATACGATTCAAGCCAGGCCTGAACGTGCTTCTCGGCAGGATAGGCAGCGGGAAGTCCTCGATCCTCGAGTCCATCCTGCTGTGCCTATTCGGCTTTGGAGGCGGCACCAAGAAGAGGGATGTGCTGAGAACCAATGCGACGCCGGACCTCTTCCAGATGGAGCTGACCTTCTTCTTCGATGGTGTATACTTCAAGGTGGCGAGGGGAAACGAGACCTGGCTCCAGCAGTCAACAGATGGCAGCTCTTGGGCCCTAGTGACGGATAAGTCCAAGGAGATCGATGAGTTCATAGAGAACACCCTGGGAGTCTCTGCCAAGAAGTTTAGGGACCTGTTCTACGCCGCCCAAGGAGAGCTTACCCGCGTCGTCTCGGGAAGCCCCGAGGAGCGCCAGAAGAGCATCGACAAGCTGCTAGGGGCAGAGGGGCTGAGGAACGCCTACGACGGACTCTCCGAATTCACCAAATTCTTCGACGAGGAGATAGGGAAGGCTCAGACGGGCCTCCTCGAGGCTAAATCCTATCTTTCGCGTCACGACCTGCAGCAGCTGAAGGAGCAGCAGGCCGAGGCAGCCGCCGAGATGCAGCGGATCCAGGACCGGCTGCAGGTCCTCAAGGCCAAGATAAGCAAGCTCTCCCGAGAGGCAAGCGAGGTCTCGTCCCAGCTGCAGCCTCTTAGGGAGGCGGAGGAGACACTGGTCGAACTCGAAAGGCTCGTTGCTCAGAGAAAGGCAGAACGGGGAAGCCTATCCAGGCAAGTTGAAGAGTTCAAGAAACGCATCCGGCAACTCGAAGACGAGGTGAAGACGCACGAGCAGCGCCTCGAGGAGATCAAGCCTAAGGAGGAAGAGATCGCGGCGCGCCTGGAGCAAGCCCGCCAGAGGCATGCCGAACTTTCAGAGCTGTCCGGAAGGGTGTCAGATATTTCCCACGATCTTGGCGGCCTGAGGCAGTCAATATCCCTTCTCGCCCGAGAGCTGGCGAGGCAGAGCACGACGGCCGAAGAGGCGGGGTCCGACCTAGCAGAGATCAGGTCAAGGAGAGCCGAACTCGAGAAAGAGAAGGAATCGTGCGACGATAGACTCTCGAAGATCAATGCCGAGATCGAGCAGGCCGAGGCTCACAGACGGGAGCTGGAGTCCGAGAGAAGCCAGATAGAGTTGGAACGCCGGAGTATTTCGGACCGCATCCACGATCTGGCGGAGAGGATCGAGAAGATCAAATCTCTACCGAAAGGCGCAACCTGCCCGCTCTGCGAGCAGCCCATAAGCTTGGAGCACAGATCCACCGTCATAGGAAGGCTGAAATCGGAGGCGGAGCTTCTCTACGAGAAGCACCAGGAGCAGGAGAGGCGCCTGGCCGAGAAGAAGCGCCAGATCGAAGGACTGGACGCCGAGATAGATGGGAAGAAGAACCTGGCAAGCCAAGTGGAAGCCAAATCTAAAGCCCTGGAGATTCAGATCCGCACCGATGCCAACAAGGAGGAAAACCGGAAGAGGGATCTGGAACAGGTTCTCTCCAGACTCTCCGAGCTGGAGAGGGATCTTCAGGATCGTCGATCCAGCCTTCAAGATCTGGCTAGGAGACTCGAAGACGTCGCCAAGAGGGCCGGTCTCGAACCCGGAGAGGACCTCGAAGCCATCCGGCAGAAACTCGACGAGCAGACCACCCAGGTGAACCAGCTCCAGAACGAACTGAGCACGGTGAGATCCAAGTTCAGCGCAGAGGAGATGCTGCTGAGGAAGGCAGAAGCCCAGATTCTCCAGACAAAGGAGAGCCTGGAGACCGAGACCTCGCGGCTGTCCGATGTGGAGTCTGAGTTGAGCCGGCTTAGAAAGAGCATGGAAGAGGTGTA
>CAYWSC010000107.1:0-6644 GCA_964460695.1 Hadarchaeota archaeon (SeqCode) | reverse complement strand
AGCCGATGGGGAGACCCGCCCAGACGGCGTTACAAAAGAGCAGATACGCAAGATGTACGAGGATCTCCAAGAGCTGAGGCGCAGGTTGACGAAGGACTAGGTGTTCTGGGTGACCTCGCGAACTGGATCGAGGACCGCTGGCAGATGGAGACATCCCTGCGGCAGGGCACGTGGGCCCTGGATATCGAGTAGGGGATTCGCAAGCGCAGGGGAAGTAGAAGGGGATGTGGTCTAGAGCACCCTTCGCCTGAAGAACACGAACAACGCGGCCATCCATAGGATGTGGACCAAAAGCGCTGCGGGGAGGCTACTGTAGTCCCCGGAGGGTAGGCCCTCGTAGAGCTTGTAGACCCAGTGGGTCGGGAGGAACAGGGTCAGCCTGGTCCAGCCTTCCGCCCAGTTTCTCGCAACGACGAGGAACTTGACGACGACTGGAAGTAGGAGTATCCATCCCACCACCTTCATGACGGTCATGGCCTGCATCCTCGTCTTGGAGAAATCAACGACGACGAGGGCGAATACCACTGCCTCCAATACCAAGAGGAAGACCAGGGCTAGGGTGCCCTGAGCACCGATGCCCAGGCCGAGGATGGCCGGTGCTGCAAGCCCGAGCAGCGCTGTCATCAGGACGCTCCACAGCAGTCTGTAGCAGAGAAAACCCGCCGTGGAGATGGGAACGACCTGCAGCGCCTGTATCGTCTTCTCTTCGATCTCGTTGACCATAATGAAGGCAGCGCTCATGCCCATGACCATGGGTATCATCAGAAGGGTGAAAACGGCCGGGCCGAAGTACAGGTTCTCGGGTATCTGCCCTCTGAAGTAGCGCACCAGGAGCAGAAGGGCGATCGTCATCACCACGGAGTAGACAAGGGTCGGCGTCCTGCGAAGCATCCTCCAGTCGTTCCTGTAGAATGCGACGAACCTTCTGACCGCACTCATCTCAAAGCCTCCACGGCTCGTCTATAGAACTGCGCCTGGGCAAGTACGTATGCGACAGCTGACCATACACCAAGGCTCACCACCGACAGAAGAACCGTCTCGCCCGCGACCTTCTCGAAAAGCGAGGACAGAAGGAACAGGGAGGGATAGCTCGGTATCACGTACAGGACTTTGGTCCATGCGCCAGCTATCAGGTTGTAGTGGTGGGCGAAGGGAAGGATCGATATGACCAGCACGACCATCAGCGGGACGAAGTACTCGTCAAGATCCCTGTAGCTGGCCGAGATCCCTATCCCGAAAAGCGTGTAGACCACCGATGTCAAGAAGACGCCGAGCAGCGGCAAGGCCACTCCCCAGTCGAGGCCGACGCCGATGGCCAAGATGATGACCGCGCCAAGGAGGCCGAGAAGGGACATCTGGAGGGTCTTGGAGAGGTAGTAGTCCCTCCAGCTTGCCGGCGTAACCGAGAGGGCGTGGATGGTTCCGTCCTTCTTCTCGCCCATCACGATGGTGCCCACGAAGGTGAAGCCAAGAAGGGCAGGCTCGAAGAAGAGCAGCAAGACTGCAACCGTGGGCCTGTATGTCTGTGGGAAGGCCCTTATGACGAGGCCGTAGGCAAATGCGACGGCGAGGTAGAGGAGGTATGTGTAGTTTCTCGTCCCAACCTTGAGGTCCACCCTCATCATCTGAAAGAGTCCGCTCAAACAAGCCTCCTCCCAGTCACCTTTAGGAAGACATCTTCCAGGGTGGGCTCCTCGGTGTTTATCCTCCTCACCTCGTGGGTTCGAATCGTATCGAGGAACTCTTGGTTATTGCCCAGATTCTCAAGGGGAAACTCCTTTACGACGGGCCCTGATCCATCAACGTATTCCACGCGGACCAGCCTCTTGCCCATGGCGACCTTCAGGTCCGCCGGCCTGTCGACCAGCTTCAAAGCCCCCTCCACGATGAAGCCGACCCTGTCGCAGAGCTCGTCTGCCACGTACATGTTGTGGGTAGTTAGGAATATTGTCTTGCCGTCTTGCCTCATCTCGAGGAGGACGTCCTTTATCGCCCTCGCGCTCGCAGGGTCCAGCCCCTCGATGGGCTCGTCCAAAAACAGGACCTCGGGATCGGGTAGGAAGGCCCTGGCTAGATCGAGCTTCTTCCTCATCCCCTTGGAGAGGTTTGCGCCCAGCTGGTCGGCATCCCTGTCCAGGCCTACCATCTTGAGGAGCTGGGAGATGTCCATGTGCCTCCTGTAAAAAGAGGCGATGAACTCGAGGTTCTCCCTCACCGTGAGCTTCGAGTAGACCGCTGGGAACTCGAAGGAGACGCCGATCCTCTGGTAGTAGTCCTTGTCAAGGTCTGTGAGATCCGAGCCCAGCACCCGGGCCGTGCCCTCGTAGTCCCTTATGATCTTGACCAGGATCTTGACGGTCGTCGTCTTTCCCGCGCCGTTTGGCCCCAGAAAACCGTAGATCTCCCCCTTCTCCACCTCGAAGCTGAGGCGGTCAACACCTCTCACCCCTCCATAGTACTTCCTTAAGCCCTCTACCTCGATGATGCTCGTCTCACGTCCCCCATCGAACGCTCCTATATCGGGGTATCGTTGCTGCCCAAGCAACCACCTGCCTCCTTAAAAGTATTCTTGTGGGTGAAGCTGGGCCAACACCCATGCTCCAAGGGAAGAGATTTATTCTGCCGGAGGTGGCTAATTGGACGTGATGAATCGCTGTCGACAGCTTTCCGTATCGATCCTACCGTTCATCGTCGTACTCAGCCTTCTCTTATCGCCTTGCCCCGCTAGGGAGCCCAAGATGGATCCCGCGACCAAGAAGGTCAGGGTCCTGTACATCGGCGACATCGGATGGGAGACGTGGGGAGACATAGCCCAGGATCCCTTCCTCAGCGTTCAGCCCGTCACCGCCACGATAGGCCACTTTCCGAAGAGGCTGATCCAGCGGTCGATGAGGATGTACATTCCTCGGACCTACGACTCCTACGTCGAGAAGATCGACATCTGCATCTTAAGTGACACCGACCACACCCTGTTCACCCCTGCCCAGGAGATGATGTTTAAGAAGGGCGTGGTCGAGGCTGGCCAGGGGCTGATCATGGCCGGAGGGTTTGAGGCCTTCGGCGGGGCCGGATGGGGGACCAGCTGGGAGGGGTCAGCGGTTATAGACGCGCTGCCCGTCGACGTACTCTCCGGACAGTCCTACTCGCTGAACCCCTTCTATGCTAGGCCGACGAAAGAGGCCGAGAAGCATCCGTTTGTGACCTCGCTTCCCTGGGACACCATGCCTCCCTTCGGCGGCATGAACGTGGTGATTCCAAAGGAGTGGTCCATCGTCCTCCTTGAGGCAAGGGGAACTGGCATCTCCCTCTCACAGCATAGGCCGGTACTTGTCTACGGCGAGGTTGGAAGGGGGGCAAGCCTTGCTCATGCGCCGGGCTGGAATCCGGGCTGGGGCGATGCGGTGATGCGGGACTGGGAGTATTATCCCGATTACCTGATTAACATGGTATACTTGGTCGCGGGCATACCAATACCTCAGGATGTACAGCTCGTCCACCTTGTCAGACAGGAGCTCTCGTCGTACTGGTCCCAGAGGAGCGTCACCATGTCCATGCTAGAGTTCGCAGAGAAGTTCGGGGCCAACGTCGTCAAGCTGGAGGAGAGGCTGGCCCAGATCAACGGCGAGAAGGCCGAGGCGGACGAGCTGTACCTTCACCAGGACTACGAGGGCGTCCTCTCGAAGATGGCCAAGATAAGGCAGGAGCTAATGGATATCAACAGCAAGGCCGTCAAGCTCAAGGACCAGGCGCTGTTCTGGGTCTACGTGATCGAGTGGTTCGCGGTAACGGCCACCATGATGATTGCCGGGTTAGTCTTGTGGACCCTCATGATCCGCAGGAGGATCTACAAAGAGGTTAAGACGACGAGGTTCAACCTCTAGCCCTCGGCCCTCCTCGGCGAGCTGCCAGCCGGCCTAGCGCCAGGATGGAGAGGGACTCCAAGACACCTTCGGGGACGGCAAGCCTCACCGAGTCTATATACGTGGTTCCCGATCCCAGGAACGTCAGGTCTATAGAGCCCGGCCTAGATCCGAAGAACCAGCCCAGATCCGAGACGGGTATTCTCAGGTGGTTCCAGCCCGAACGGTTCAGGCTCAGCCCAAGGTCCTTGAACAGCGATTTGGATGTCGTGCCACCCGATCCCGTCTTGGTGATGACTATGTCTGTTATGCTGGCGTTCTCAAGGTTGAGGGATAGGCATAGCGATTCGTACTTCCATAGAGCGATCGACCATGGGTCGTCGGGGACGTACTTGACGGTGCACACTCTGTCGAAGGATATTCTCTGAGAGGAGGTTCCCTCCGCCGGATCGCTGCAGGCGAGGTCGACCGTCGCTCTGGTGGGAACCAGCGTCCAATTTGGGGAAAGACTATCGGTGTAGATCTCAAGGTCGTGTGCCGGCTTCGCGAGGCTTGGAAGGTTCTCGATGACGTAGAGGTCCGTCTTCAGCCCGAAGTAGACGTTCCCCTGGCGATCTAGGGCGACGGTCCTGTCGCCCCGGTCCGAGAGGGTCTCAAACCCTATCTCCTTCTCCGTCCCCTCCAGCGGCTTAAATCTGAATATCGATCCGTCTGTCGCGCCGTAGACTAGGCCATCGGGTCCGAGCACCATCTGGTAGATCTCGCCGACCCTCGAGCTCTGCCTGTGCACGATCCTGCCCTGCTCAGGGTCGAAGACGAATAGCGTCGACCCGGCACACCCGTATATCCTTCCATCGGGTGTGGTGACGAGTGACCTTATGGAGGACGCGCCTCTCACCGGGACGATGTCGAGCACGACCTTTCCCTGCCTGACGTCCCAGGCGAAGAAGTGGGCCTCCTTTTCGATCGGCTCGGTCCCGCTTCCGCCCCGCGTGCTGGATCCCGCGTAGACCGTCCAGCCGTCGAGACTGGTGGTCAGGGAGACCACGCTCTGGTTGGGGATTATGTGGCGGTGCACCTCGATCGCGTCGGTGGCCGGGTCGTAGATGGAGAGGGCGCCGCCCATCTTCCCGTAGGTCGGTATGCTGCCGACGTATATCCGCCCGTCGGCTGCGTGGGTCAGCGCTGGAGGTCTGTTCTGCTCATCGCCAACCGGCCCTATCGTCCTGGGGTTGGAGTCCTTGGAGGTCCCCGGATTCCATGGCTTTGTAGGATCGTAGACACCCAGGTATGCGTCGGAGTAGGATGCGAAGTAGAGCTTTCCGTTGAAGGAGTGGAAGCTGTAGATCTCGCCGCCTTGGCCGACGATCGGGAAGCCCAGGTCCTCCAGCCTCCCCTCGGATGGGCAGTACCTGAAGAGCTTGAGGAGGCTGTCTGACCCGCCGTAGATGCATCCGTCCGGCCCGGTTCCAAGGGAGAAGACGTTCATGCCCTCGCCGTGGATCCCGACGTTGACCCTGCAGATCAGCTCGTCGGATGTGAGGTTCCAGGCCTCGAAGACCTGCCTGCCGTCCCTCCTCGTGTAGGCTATCCCGGTCTCCGGGTCGTAGGGGGAGTACTTCGGGGTGTAGAATGGGTCGAGCCTGCCCGTTGACAGGTTGAACCGGCGGTACCCGCCCGGAAGCCCGTGTATGAGGAGGGGACCGCCGAAGTAGTCTCTATGCACCCCGATCCCCCTTGTGGAGGCGTTGGCAAGAATCTCCCTCATCAGCTCGAGGGAAGAGGCGTTGTATATCAGCAGGACCTCGCTGGCCAGGGACGCGTAGACGATGTTCCCCTCGCCCTGGACGTTGCAGAAGGAGTAGTGCCTGTATCGATCCGGCAGGATGCTTCTACGGCTGCCGTCCCTGGGGTCATAGACCACCAGATCCGCATGGCTGCCTATCCCGCAGAAGACCAGCCCGTTGTCGCCGACGGCGACGCTGGTGCAGTACTTCTCGGTCTGGGACATGCTTCCAAGGCTGTCGATCCTACCGGTCTGGGGGTCGTAGACGACGACCTTGGCATTGGGATAGGTGGCGGCGTATATCCTGCCGTCGGGCCCCGTCACGAGCTCGAATACGTACTCCTCGCCGTCCGCGCTTCCCAGGTTCTCGACGGTCTTGGTGAAGGGGTCGAAGCGGAAGAAGCGACCAGGGATTATCGTGCCGGCGTAGATCTTCCCGTCGAGCCCTTGGGTCAGGCCGTAGACCCCCTTTGTCCCGGTCAGCTCGTAGAACTCGACGTCGCCGACTGCATAGTCGAACCTTATGAGCTTGGCGTGCCCAGCGTTGGTGAACATCCCAGAGTAGTAGGTCGGCCTGCCCGTGGCCGGATCCTTGACCAGTAGGTGCTCCCGGATGGACATAGCCCTGATGGGCGTGCCCAGGTCCCTGATGGTGGGGGCGGCCAGCGTGGATGAAAAGAGGAGACAGGCAAGCAAGACGAGGGGAACGATTTTCACCATGATGCCCCCCATCCCGCCGGGAAATAAATGTTTGAAGCATTACGGGTCGGGCGGCGCCGTCGACGGCTTCACCGATCACCGCGAGGTTCTTCCACGCGGTGACGATCCCGACCAGCCCCCAAGAGATGAAAAGGAGCGGAGGCAAGATCACCCCCTCTTCGGCTCCAAATGTGGCGAAAAAGAAGATGCATTCCGCGGCCATAACCACCAGTAGAATGCCAGGGCCCAGAAGCGGCAGCGAGCACAGAATGTCAAGATAGCCTGTTCGGTCGGAACCC
>CAYWSC010000106.1:0-6674 GCA_964460695.1 Hadarchaeota archaeon (SeqCode) | reverse complement strand
ACTGGATGGAGAGACCTTCATCGTTTCAATCGACATCCAGGACAGGCTGACGGTCTTTAGGAAGGTGGGAGACAGGCAGATCGAGCCATACGCCCCTGTCCGGCGTGCCAATGGGGAGCCGCTTGGCTTTTCCCGCCACGGAGGCTCAAAGGGCAGGCTCAAGCTCGAGGCCGTCTGCCTGCTCGACAGGGGAGTGCCCGATCTCCTCGTGGGGACCTGCACCAACGTCACCGTTGCGGGCCTTGCGTGCCCCCGTGCATCCGTCCTGCTCCTCGGCGGCAGCGGGTCGATAGAGCGCTGGAGCGTAGACTCCGTATGGTCCCTTGGGAGCGAAGGTGTCTTCCATCCCTCACGACCTGGAAACCACCAGCCCCAGTATTTTGGGCACCACTCCTGTGCTCCGGCATGCATTCCTAGGGACTGGGACGGGAGATCCCCGAAGCGGGGGGAGGGAATCATCGTGGGTGCTGAGGACGGGCAGCTCTATGCGTTCATGCGTGCCTTCGGCTCCATGGAGTAGCGCCGTCTCCATCTAGCCCACACGCATCGGATATCATGTCCAGGCACTCTCGGGGTGGTAGATCAGGGGATAACGATCCCACCAAGTCCCCCATGGATCGGATAGGTCTGGATCTGATGATCCTCGCCACCCTTCTATCGCCGAGCCCCGGGAGAGCTTTGAGGACGGAAGAATCGCATGTGTTTATGTCCAGGGGATACGGGATTCCAGTCAGGGACCTGTAACCGTAGTCAACGACCATTGAATCTACAACGGACCCAACGTCGATCCTCCCCTTGACCCCGACGATTACGGGGTAGCTGCCTGGGAACCTGCAGAAGGTCGTGTCGCCGTACCCGACCTCGGCCACAAGCCCTCTAAGGATGCGGCCAGGTGGATAGCATAGCCTCAGCATCGGCCTATCGATCTCCGATCTGACTCTTTGCACAAAGCTCCTTGAGTAGCGGCCCACGGTCTTGGTGGACAGCCGCCGGCCGTAGAGAGGCGTCCCCGGTATTTGTACGACCCTCCTGATGTTTATCCTCCTAACCAACAACCCCTCTTGAAGCACCCGTCTCAGAAACTCTATGTTCAGATGGTAGGTCTCAGGGGTCTCTCCGGGCAGACCTAGGAGCAGGTTTATCCCGGGCAGGAAGCAGGGCTGCCCGTTCCACCCAACCTTGCTTCCCAAGCTGGAGATGAGCCTGATAGCCTTCATCGATTCTTCAGGCAGGGCCTTGAGGTTGTTTCTCTCCACCACCTCTGGGTCGGCAGACTCGACTCCCAGGGCGGCTATGTTTCCAGGGGTGCAGTATCGGATGATGCTCCTGACTATTCTCCTGCACTCCCCAGGGTATCGGGCGACCACTCCGGGATTCACATTGTCTATGTGGAGGGAGTTAAGCCCTGCCGAGGAGCATCCTCTTAGAAGATTCTCTATCTCCTCTGGCTGCGGCTCGGGAAACTCCCTCTCTCCAACCCCCTTCGCATTGTAGCTGAAGAAACATGCCTGTCTCCCAAGCCTGACGTTTCTAACTCCCTGCCTGGCCAGAAGCCTAACCTCCTCAACTATGTCCCTCGGTGGTCTGAAGCTGGGCAGGTGGTACCTAGCGCACTCGGTGCAGAAGGAACATCCACCGACTACCCATCTTGAACAACCCCTCGACGTCTCCACCTCCGCCACCAGCTCGGGCCTGACGGGAAGTTCCTCGACAAGCCGGGTCCCCCGCCTTGCATAGACCGACAGCTCCTCGTACGTTCTGAGAGCCGAGGCATCGGGCGGCGCTCCATCTGATAGCAAGCGATAGACGAACTCCTCGGCATCCCCCGTCACCAAGAAGTCCGGCTCGCCCAGGCTTCGGCGCGTGGTTCTAAACGACCTGCCGCCGGCAGCCGTTCCAATTGCAACGGGTCCTGCGACCACCGTTGTCGAACTGTCGCCGACATCCTCCACAAGCCTCCTTATCTCCCTCGGGCTGCCTGGCATGGCCCTGAGATACCTGCCCGGGGTGTGCATGCCACCTACCGTCACGATGAGATCGGACCGCTCCAGGATCCTGCCGACCTCCGACCTGGACTTGGTCAGGTTTATGGCCTGGGCTCCTCTGCCCCACAGCAGCCTCAGGTCGTCCACATTGATGTATCTACATCTGGATCCAGCTGCGAGGACCGCCCCGTAGACGTATCTAACAGTCGTCCCTAGGTATGGCGGTACACCAAGTCCGGCCGGCTCATCGGTGTAGAAGTCGACGACGCAGACATCCACTGCTACCAGCTTTCCCTCCGGCCTCAAATATCTGTATCATCTGTATCCGCCTGTCCCTGCGAGGCCGGTACGAGTCCTACCACCAAGCCCAGCAGAATACCGATGTACTCCCACAGGTTCTCCCCAACTTCGACCGGATAGGTCCCGTTGTCAACTGGGAGAAGGCAGATCGGCTGGAGGAAGTTCGTGTTGATAAGCCATGTCTCCCCCGTCTGCCAGCCAGGTGATATGCTCAGGTCAAAGTAGGGCCTGCCCCTTATCATTTGGATGCCCTGGGGGATTGACCCAGGAGCGGCTCCCCGTGGGTTGCTAGGTGACCTGAGGTTGGATGCATAGCCTGGCGGATTGATCGTCCCTGCCCCTTCGAGCATGCATATGCCGTACGGATTGACACCAAGGTGGCAGTCCACCAGCCTCAGCCCCCAGCCCCGATAAGTCTGATTACCCGTCAGGCGATAGGCCATCAGCGACGCCGCTGCATCTGGATCCATGAGGTAGAGGTAAAAGGTGGGCACCTCGAAGGGATAGAGCTCCCCGGATGGTCCGGTGTACGCTCTAATCCTGGAGTCGACGTAGTCTTGGACGTAGTCGACGATACTTCCGCGAAGCTCGGTCTGCGGGTCTATCTTGAGGAGGTAGTAGCCAAGGGCAACCGGGATGAAGGGGCCCCTGTAGGTCGAGTACGGCAGATTCATCGTCGTGTTGCAGTACAGCTCGGCGAGGCGAAGGTAGGTACTATTGCCAGTCGCCCGGTACAGCTGGGCGTATGCCAGCATCAACGCGGCCATCTGGGTCGAACTCTTAGCCCTCGGCTCGTAGAAGGCAAGGCTCCTAAGGGCCGAATCGAGGTACCTCGCGGCCCGCGTCGGGTAGATATCCGAGACCATGGAGGCGGTGTATGCCCAGCCCGCGGCGGCGAGGAGGCCTCTGAGCGGGTCGACCCAGCCCATTATCTTCCTGTCGTCCGCCGTTCCAACGATCCCATCGGTGATGTGAACGTTCTCAACCTCGTGGAAGATGGAGCCATTTGAGACCTGCATCTTGCATAGAAAGTCGCATCCCCAGACCGCCTCGTCCAGGATGTCCGGCAGCCCGTTGGCGTCGCGGTCGATGGACGAGTAGAACTCGGGCTGGAAGTCGTACGCGAGTGCTATGTTGAAGAGGACGTAGGTGTGGTACTCCGACCACTTCCCGTCCCACAGGCCAGCACAGTGCCATCCTCCAGTCGCATCTCTATGGGTTCCGTTGGGGAGCACTCCGTCGTCGAGGTGGCATGGGCGAGAGCGGAACTCGTTCTCTGCGCCACATCTCATATACCGCAGAAACTGGTAGACCAGATCTCCGCAACTATCCAGAAGGACATCTCCGTCGATCTCGAACCTCGGCGAGCGGGCGACGACAGAGCTGCCGCTACTTTCGTCAGACTGATCCAGGTCCAGATACACCACGACGGAGAAGTTCCCTCTGAGCCGGAGGTCGGAGAAGTCTCCGATCCAGTAGTATGCATCCCAGTCCTCCCTGTCGACCCTGGGGGAAAGAGAACCAGCATAGCAGATCCTCCCAGCCGCGCTAACCACCTCGAAGCGGCCGCCCGCGAAGGGGAGGTTGGACTGCACAATGAACCCCTTCTCGAATCCCGGGGCATAGCCAACCTGGTCGACGAGGACATCTACATATGCAGGCCTGAGCCAGCGACGCTGAACCAGGTCGTACGATATTACCCCCGATGTCCTATGCCTCAGCCACAGCGTCGACGGCCTGGTGACCCAGACGGAGCCCGCCACCTTGACGATGGATGTGACCTTTCCCAGCTCTATCTCCCCAAGCTTCGTGAGATGGGTGATGCTTCCATTCTCGGCATTCCAGAAGGCCAGCCCCGTACCGGTTCCTATCCATGCGCTGCCAGTCTCGTCCACCCAGAGCACCGAGTACACGCTGGGACTGGGAAGGTTATCCTGTCCGTAGGAGACGATCTGAAGCGTCTCCCTGTCTAGGATCGATAGCCCCCTGGTCGTTCCCGCAAAGACATACCTATCAGACGCAGAGACCGAGAAGACGGTGTTTGACAGCAGGCCGTCGGCGACACGCCAGGAGCGGATCTCACCCCTTGCCATGTCTAGGCGGACAAGCCCACCGCGCATCGTTCCAAGCCATATCACTTCACCCTCGGGGCACACCGAGAGGATCCAGTCGTCAGGCAGCCCCTCGCGCTCCGTGAAGGACGTCCACGCCTCGGAGTACGGATCGTAGACCGCAAGGCCGCTCTTAGTGCCAATGTAGAGCTTTGACCCGGCAGAGATGCAGTTCACCCCTTTTGAGGGGATGCGGGAGGAATCCACATGCTCCCAGACCCCGTCGCCCCGTGTGTAGTACAGGCCGACAGGCGTTCCAAGCCAGATCCTCTCAAAGGCAAATACTCCGCATGTGGTCTTGTTCACAGGTAGACCTTCCCCCTCGAAGAGGTGCTGAACCTGCCCAGTCGAGGCGTGGTAGACGTAGACCCCGTCGCGTCCAGCCCCCATCCAGAGATCAGACCCGACCTGGAAGACGTAGCCCAGGTCGTGCGGAACGTCAACCGCCCCAAGCGACTTGGACGGAAAAGAGGTGGCAAAGAACACCAAGCAAGACCCAGCTAGGAGGGCCCTCAGATCCATCCTCATCCAAACCTGCCCAGCCCCAGTCGGTGTTTATAGATGTTGGTCCGCCGATTCGCCTGTACGGGTCGCCGGCAGCGATTTCCTGAACAACCCTGAGGCAGTTGAGAAGAGAGTTAAGAGGCGCTTTTCGACGATTCGCCCGGGAGGCCTAACCGTGGCGCGAAGGTTCTGCCTTGTCTGCGGCGGAAAGCTGAGCAGGACGGAGACCCGAGACAAACGCTGGACCTACCTGTCCAAGAAGACCTACTATACGTGCAACAACTGCAGGAGGACTTGGCTCTACAGCCCGGAGCTAACCTGCCCGGTGCTCCTCAGGAAGTAGTACTACCAGTTCACCGAGGAAATGCCTCCCAGCAAGCTCTTCGGCTGGGCGGCAGTCTCCGCGACCTCCTCCCGGGGCTTCACGAACTTCTCGGACAGCTGGAGTCCAGAGATCACGATCAGGACGCGGATTGTATCCTTCATCTCCTCGTCTACCTGGGCACCCCATATTATCTCGGCCTCCGGGTTGAGCTTGCTCGCGACCATCTTCACGATCTGCTCGACGTCCATCAGGGTTACGTCCATACTCGAGACGACGTTGACGATGGCCCCCTTGCCGTTGGAGATATCCACCTCTAGAAGCGGGCTGTTGAGGACGTCCATGGCCGCCTTCATGGCTTTGTCCTTGCCGCTTGCCTCGCCAAGGCCTATGAGGGCAGCTCCGCTGTCCTTGAGTATCTTCCTGAGGTCGGCTAGGTCCAGGTTCACAAGACCGGGCTTGACTATCAGCTCTGACATGCCCACGATTATCTTGAGAAGTACCTCGTCCGATATCTTGAAGGCCGTGTTGATGGGCAGGCCAGGTGCGAGCTCCAAGAGCTTGTCGTTGGGAACCACGATGACGCAGTCACAGCACTCCATCAGCTTTGCAAGCCCCTCCTTCGAGTTCTCGGTCCTGACCTTTCCCTCCACCTTGAACGGGAAGGTGACGACCGCCACGGTCAGCGCTCCGGCCTCCTTGGCCTCACGGGCGACGATGGGTATCGCACCGGTGCCCGTTCCGCCGCCGAGGCCGCATGTCACGAATACCAGGTCCTTGCCCTTGACGAGCTCGCGGATCGCCTCCACGGTCTCCAAGGCGGATTCTTCACCCACCTTCGGGTCGTTGCCCGCTCCCATGCCGCCGGTCGTGTTCTTGCCCAGCAGCATCTTCCTCTCCGCGTCCGCATAGATGAGGGCCTGGGCATCCGTGTTCATCACCACAGACTCCACGCCCTGCAGCCCGATGTCCATCAGGCGGGTGACGGTGTTTCCTCCCGCACCGCCAACTCCCACCACGAGGATCTCCGCCATGGTCTGCCTCAGGACCTCTTCGAGCTCCTCGTCGACACCCTCCGCCGGGCCGAGGACCTCCTTGCTCTCAGGCTCCCTCGACTCGGCCTCCTTCTTCAGCTTCTCCAGGATCTCTTCAATATCTTCGGCCATGGTACCCCAGCCACCCAAAGGCTGTACGGGAAGAGTGTGACTAACACAACTCGCGATCGGCTCTTGCCCGCAATCCACCTTCGAGTATAAAACTCTTTATCCCTATCAGAGGCATTTATCGTGCCCCAGGAATGAATATCCTCCCGTCAAGACTGGGGCGCTGCAACCGCTAGGAAGGATTGGGCAAGCGATGCTGGGACGAGGGAACCGTCGACAATCAACTTAGCGGGAGTAACTGGGAAGAAAGAGAGGCAAACCGGGCCAACCTGATCCTGAAGGTGTGGCC
>CAYWSC010000105.1:0-6770 GCA_964460695.1 Hadarchaeota archaeon (SeqCode) | reverse complement strand
CCGGGCCACACTTGTCTCCGGTGGCGAAGCGCCCCTTCTCCACGCCCTTGTTGCTCAGACAGAAGATGGTGTTCCCATCTGAATCTGGAACGATAACCTCGGGGTCACCGTCCCTGTCCACATCCCAGACCGTCGGGCCACTGTTGGTTCCATGGCCCATCTCATACTTCCACCTGATGGTTCCGTCGCTGTTGGCCACGTAGACATATCCTGGGCCGCCGGTGGCCCAGATCACCTCCTTCTGGCCGTCTCCGTCCAGGTCGAATATTGTCGCGCTTTCGTCGGTTCCTGCTTCAGTGTCTATCTTCCACTTTAGCTGGCCCCTCCCGGTGATGCAGTGGACCCAGTTGTTCCTGCCGACGAGGATGACCTCCAGGTTGCCGTCTCCCTCGAGGTCGTCGATCGCTGGGACGCACATGGGATCCCCGGGTAGGGAATCCTGGTCCAGCGGCGGGTAGACCCATTGGATCGAACCGTCCTTGCCGCTCAAGCAGACAATCCTGTCTTCCGGCTTCCTCCGGGGAAGCAGGATGTCTACGGTTCCGTCGCCGTCTATGTCTTCGTAGTTAAGCCCCCCTAGAACCGTCTCGTATAGACCGGTTTCCGCTGTGACGTTCTTAACCCACTTTGGCGTCAAGATGCCAAGACCGTATGCCTCCACGGCGGCGAAGGCCACTACGAGCATCATTGCCGCCGCGCTGTAGGATTTCATCAGTAATCCAACCTCCGCAATCCAGATCCAGACCGGCCGACTCTCTTAAAAAGATTACGCGCCTAGTTTTCAATGAGCGACGACAAGGGCGTGAGAGCCGCCTCGCCCTCTGTGTGTGACGTGCAGCTCGCAGCCTCTGGATGCAGACATGGAGTCAGTGTCCGACTCGGGTGCGAGATGTCGGGTGTCTCTTCCCCGCTCTTGCTTCCATCGATCGGACGTAGGCCTTCAACCCCTCTATGTGCGACAGCTCGCCCATGGTGAATCTTCGTATCCTCTTCCTGTACTCCAGGTTGGGCCTTACGTCCGCTGCCCTCAGCCTGACCTCGAGTCTTTTCGATAGGAGCATTCCGCGCCTGTCGTAGTCTAGAAGGAGGATGGCCTCCTGGTAGCCCGAGACGATCTCCTCTAGGGGCTTGGATGAGTTCACCGCTGCTATTTTCGAGCGGATGCCCAGGGCCCTCAGCGCGGACGCGTCCTTTCTCCCCTCCACAAGGATGATGCTAGTGGAAGGCAGGGACCTGAGCTCATCGATAACCTTTACTAGATTCTCGTAAGCCTCGACGTATCTGTTCAACCAGGCTGCCTCCACCCTTGACGACCACAACGCCAGTGGCGTCCGGTAAGCCTACATGTAGGCCAGGCTTTCGGTTCCGCCCTTCTCGTGCCTTGGCTTCTGATCCGGGATGGGCATCTTGATCTCTCCGAACATTGACTCGTACTTCTTCAAATTGTCCGTCATCGCCTTGCAGAGAGCCTTGAAGTGTGGCGGCGTCACGACGACCTCGGCCACGACGTCCTTGTTCTGGGCAATCCCCCCGTCCTCGGTCGGCCTACTCATCCAGGTGTCGAAGAACGTGATGCGAAACTCTGTCGCCGAGTGGTTGACTAGGACGTCGGTCGAAAAGACGGCATGTCCCTCGCGCTTAACGTTCGCCTGCACCTTCCTACGCATAGTCTCCTCCGACATGGTGACTTCCTCCTTCAGATCCCATTAAGTGTTACTGCTTGTCTCCTCCGCCCACTAGGTTCTCCTTCCCGCACCTCGGACACTTTACCCGGATCTGTGTTGGCAGAGGCGTCTCTCCCAGCCTGGCGAGGGGCCATCCACACTTACAGACGTATCCAATCAGCTTCGCGGGGTTGCCAAAGACAAGGCCGTGGGGGGGAACGTCCTTCGTGACGACCGAGCCCGCTCCTACCATGGCGTACTCTCCTATTGTAACGCCGCAGATGACGGTCGAGTTGGCACCGATCGAGGCCCCCCTCCTCACCAGGGTCTCGCCGATCTCCCACTTTTGGGAGAAGGCGCGGGGGTACTTGTCGTTTGTGAACGAGACGTGCGGACCTACAAACACGTCGTCCTCGATCTTCACGCCCATATATATAGAGGCCCGGTTCTGTATCTTGCAGCCGTTTCCAATTTGGACATCCTTGCCGATGTAGACGTCCTTGCCCAAGATGCAGTTCTTGCCTATGACGGCGCCTTCTCTGACCTGGGCGTGGTGCCATATCTTTGTCCCGCTTCCAATGGAAGCCTCCTCGGAGACTATTGCGGTTGGATGGGCGAAATATGAGGCCTTCAACTCTTCACCTCTTCCTCCGCGCCTCTAAGGGCGGCATCGGAATCCTCCTCGTGGTGAACGATCCTGCTTAGAGCACATGCGACTAGCTCTGGCTGGCTGTCAAGCAAGACGTTCCTGCCGATAACCAGTCCTTTGGCACCAGCATTCATCGAGTCCTCCGTCCGCTCAAGCAGGGACTTGAGATCTGTCTTGCCTCCCCCGAGGACTAGGACCGGGCAGCTGACAGAGGACACCACGTCCGAAAAGCTCCTCCTAGCCTGCTGTCTCGACCTGCCAGATGGGTAGGGCACCTTTATCGCTGCAACCGAGAAGTCCGCGGCTATGATAGATGCATACAATATCTTGTCCGGAGAGGTGTCGACCACAAGCCCCGAGGAGGTCCGCTTGCAGTAGAGAGGTTCCACTATTAGTGGGAGTTGAAGCTTGTCGCATTCCTCGGCAATCCTCCCACACATTTCCAGCTGGGAAGACGTCTGTGGTGAGTCAGGATCTATCCTTACCAGAAGCTTGACGGCGTCCGCCCCCAGGACGAGTGAGTGCTGAGGGGAGAGAACCATGCGGTCATCGGTCTCGAAGACGGATCCTGCGAGCCCCGTCCGATTCAAGGAGAGGATGATGCCCTTGCGGATAAGCTGTTGGTCTTGCAGCAGCAGGAGCCGCAGGGGATCCTTTGTCGACAGCAGCGCATCTGCGTACCTCATCGCAGAAGAGACTTTTCGCGACAGCTCGTCTGTATTCCGCATCCCCTCCTGTATCCCCCTCTGCCTGTGGTCCGCTGCCAGGATCACGGTCCTGGAGTCGGTCCGGAATATCCTTCCCAGACGGATCTTGGCACCGACCTTGGTCTCCCAGGGGTTCTGGCTCATGCGACTTCAGCTCATTCCTCTAAACTTCTCGACTCCCGGTACAGGTCGTAGAAGCCACCATACACCTCTTCGAGCTTCTGGTATATCTCCTTGAAGAGAGAGTAGCCCTTCCTGTAGACGGTTGCAGATCTCGCATCGGGCTTAACCTTCTCCATCTCGGGAAGCCAGCGGTGAATAGCATCGGGACGTATGTCTTTCACTCCCACCCCCGCTATAAGCGCGTCGCCGTAGGGGGTTCCGGGGAACTCCTTGAGGAAGCTCATCTCCATCTCTAGGACATCGGAGAGAATCTGCCTCCACACGGGAGACTTGCTTCCTCCATCGACTAGGACGGTTGGCCTCTCGACAGGTATCCCCGACGACTTCGCCTGCTCGACGTTCCACCTATGCAGGTATGCCGCTCCCTCTAGGACGGATCTGTAGATGGCTCCTGCAGTGTGGAGATTTCTCAGTCCGAAGAAGCCGCCGGTGGCTGAGGTGTTCCAAATGGGTGTGCGTTCTCCCATGAGGAACGGGTGGAAGATTATGCCGAGGCTACCCGGAGGCACCTTGGCAGCTAGCTGATCCATCTGCCTTGCGGTCTTGGATCCCGATAGGTTCTCGAGGAACCACGGGTCGACGGCGCCGCCCGGATACGCTCCGCCGCCGAAGGTGTATATGAGCTCCTTGGACCTGATGGCATGGGGATAGTTTATCAGCCGCCTGGCAAACACCGCCCTCTCTCTCGGTTGGACGATTCCCCAGCACCAGCTGGTTCCTGTCATCAGCCCGTTGAATCCTTCCTCGACTCCGCCCGTGGCGATGAGAGACACTGGTGCGTCGATCCCACTGGCCACGACCGGGGTGTCCGGCCGAAGGCCGATCTGCTTAGCGGCTTCCGATCCAAGCTCCCCGACCACTTCGTCGGAGGACACCAGCTCCCCGAACATCTGCTCGCTTAGCTCGATGTCCTTGTACTCAGCCGACACCCTCCGGCGTGCAGATTCCTGGAGCCTCCCGAGGGCCTCCGTGGAGATCTCGTATTTTCGGATGTCGAAAACGCCGGCGAAGTTGCCCATGGAGCAGAAGTCGGTGACTATCCGTCCGGTGAGTTTGTAGATGACGTAGCCGTTTGGGGTCAGGAAGTACCTTGTCTTCTTAAACAGGCGGGGCTCGTTGACCATGAACCAGAACATCTTGGTGTAGCCGTAATAGGAGTGAATGGTGTAATTCCCCGAGATCTCACCGAAAAAGTCCTCTCCGATCTCCTCCCTCAAAATGTCGCACTCTCTGAAAGCCCTCTGATCAAGCCATATCATACAGGGCCTCAGAGGCTTGACCTCCGAGCTTACGGGAATACCTGATCCGCCGTAGAGCCCGGAGAAGGCTAATGCACCTATGTCCCTAGGGTCGACGCCTGAACGTGCAACGGCCTCCTTGGCCGTCTCAACCGCCGCCTTCCACCACGTATCTGGCCACTGCTCTGCCCCGTTCGGGTGCTCAGGTGGAACGGTGAATCCGGGTTTGTAGTCAACCGTGCTCTGGGATAGAATCTTTCCGGACTCGGTGTCAACCACAATGGAGATCGTGCTGCCTGTACCTATGTCTCCGGCTAGAACGTACAACCACGGCCCTCCTGCCCATGCCAGCCCAAATCGAGATAAAACTCTTTCGCGGTGGGGCGGTGGCGGAATCCTCGTGCCCAGGCTCCGTGGAGTCGCCTACATCCATCCCACATCGGTTCCAGAGCTGGATCCTCCGCGCCTAGCCGTGGCTAGCCCCCTGGAGGTGGGAAGTGGGAGCTAATAGTTAATAGACAGTTGAAGAGGCTCCACTCGGTCGGTTGTATGTCGCTTGCAACGGGAAAGCTCCTCCGCCTCTCGAGGTTCCTGGAGAGCGGCAAAGTTTCGGTAATCCTGCAGGCGGACTTGGGACTGTCCCTTGGTCCCGTCGATGGCCTGGAGAATATGGATAGGTCCCTAGAATTAGCATGCAAAGCGGGCGTCGACGCGGTAGTACTGGCCAGCGGACAGGTGGCTAGGCATGTGCACTTCTTCAAGGGACGTTCGGCTCCGTCGGTCCTCGCAAGGGTCGACTGGTCCAACTCTGAGAGAGGCCCGTCCTTCGCTCTGCCAGCGAGCTCGGTCGCTAGGACCATTATCGACGATGCGGAACATGCCGCTTTTCTGGGATGCGACGGTGTGGTGCTGAGCTTCCAGATGGGGTACGGGAAGGATGACGCAGAGGCAGATAACCTAGCATCCATAGCCGAACTCTCCTCTTCATGTTCAGCCCTCGGCCTCCCCGTTCTGGTGGAGGTCTCGCCCGTCGGCGAACGCGTTACCGATCGCAACTACGGGGACATCGTCAAGCTAGCGGCAAGAATGTCCATAGAGGCGGGGGCAGACGCGATAGTTGCGCCCAACTTGGGTCCCGACCTTCTCAGAGAGCTGGCAGTTGCCTGCAAGCCGGCGCCGATTTGGGTGAAGCTTCGAAACTCCGACGTGCCATGGTCAGGATCAGTCGGCGAGATTGGCATAGCAGGCTTCGTCCTGGGACCATGGCTGCTGTCGAGCGACGCTGGAAGCGTGGTGGGTCAGCTAAGGAAGTGTCTGTAGGGGGAGCTCCGGGTGATGACAAGTCCTGGAAAGGAGATCAGGCTCAGCAGGATAATTGATCCATCCGATGGAAGAGCCGTGGTGATAGCTGCTGACCACGGATACATGCTTGGACCGATAAAGGGGGTGATACAGCTTGAGGAGACGATCCGCTCGGTCTCCCGCGGCGGTGCCGACGGAATCCTCGTAAGCCCTGGACAGGCGGCGAAGATCGGTCATCTCTTTGCTGGCAGACAGTCGCCCGCAATGCTCATTCGAGCCGACTGGACGAATGCCTTCAGGTCCAAGACGTACACTCTTCCCTCAAGGCATGTACAGCACCGTTACATGACCTCTCCCAGAAAGGCCCTGGCCCTCGGGGCAAGCGCCATAGTGGTGTACCTGTTCGTGGGTTATGGAGATGACCAGGAGGAGGCTGACCATATGGGAAGGCTGGCGAGATTCGCCAGGGAGTGCGACAAGATCGGCCTTCCCTTCATAATCGAGCCGATTCCACTGGGGGAGAGGATAACCGGCGCCAACTACGACGAGCTTGTCAAGGTCTCGGCGAGGATCTCTGCAGAGCTGGGCGCCGACGCGCTCAAGGCGCCCTATACGAATGACGTGGAGTTCTACAGGGAGGTCGTTAGATCGGCGGATCTCCCGGTGCTCATTCTAGGAGGGGCAAAGTCTAAGACTCTCAGGGACGCGCTGGAGGTTGTCGAGGAGGCGCTCGAGTCCGGGGCGGTCGGGACGGTCTTCGGCAGAAACGTGATTCAGGCTCCGGATCCGGAGGCCATGGTGCGAAGCATCTGCCAGGTCGTCCACGGCGGCAAGACCGCCAGGGAGGTGACCGCGCCGCCCATCCAGGGCCCGATGGTTCTAAGAGTGGCTGATGCCTCCCTGTGCACCGGGTGTGGAATATGTCTCATTGCCTGCAGCTTCGCTCACGGAAATACTATTGCCCCTTCCCTGTCCAGGCTTAAAGTTAGAAAGGAAAGCGAGGGCTACAGGCCGCTTCTCTGCACAC
>CAYWSC010000104.1:0-6785 GCA_964460695.1 Hadarchaeota archaeon (SeqCode) | reverse complement strand
TTGGTTCGGATATCTATGGTCCTCCCCAGGCTTTTGATGTGGACGGAGATGGCCTTGTCGAGTTCTTCTTGTACGATTCGTGGGGCGCTCTTTATCGTTTGGATCATCTCGGTAGGATTGTCTGGTCTGTGAAAGTCGGTAGCGGGGGGACGGCTCAGCCGACCATTGCGGATGTCGACAGAGATGGTCGGTACGAGCTTCTCCTGACGAGCGAAGATCACTTCGTTCGCTGTCTCGATGCTGGTAGCGGGTTTGAGAAGTGGAGGTTTGATACCGGGGGCCCTATGGAGGGAGTCCCCGTAGTCGTGGCTGATGTGAACCAAGATGGGGATTACGAGGTGGTGGTCTGGGGCGATGACACGGCCTACAGGCCGGGGGCTGTCTTCTGCCTTACCTTTGCCGGTTCTCCTTTATGGGAGTGGGAGATCCCCTGTGAAGCCATTGATATCTCTAGCAGTATCAGGTTGGCTCAGGTTCTTGGCGATGTTGATCTTGATGGGAATCTGGATATGGTGCTGATGTCCGGTGTGGGGGTCTTCTGTATCGATGTTAGTGGCGACCAAGCTACGTTCAAGTGGGGAGTCAATCTGTCTGCTTGGTCTGAGGAGGGGATTCTACCGGGAGGGGTGGAGGCGTCTTGCTACTCTTCCTATCAGTTGATTGCCGACGTCGATGGCGATGAGCATCTTGAAGTTCTAATGCAGGTTCCCTTCCCAGTTGTTGTGGATGCTTCTGACGGCGAACCTGAGGCTTATTATGTAAACGACTATGTCTTTCTAAGGAAGGCGGCGGCGAACGGTGGCTGGTGGGGGGACGTTGACGACGACGGGAGGTCTGAGTGGGTTTGCGAGCTAGAAGGCTCATTCCCGAAGACCCAAGTATACTGTTTGACTCTGAATGGCTCTTTTCCTGCGGCGTCTCCTTGGCCTGAGTTCTATCATTCTGCATATCCCGGGTGGTATCAGAGAGAGCAGGACTGGTTGACACTCAAGGGGGCGTATTCGAACTCTCTATGGTTCCCACTAGTGATGTCTGGTGAAAACCTGGTCGCGTCGTCAATGGTCTCCCTGTACTTGTTGTTTCGGTTCGGCTGCATCCTGAGACGTGGCGGGAAGCTAACTTTCTAGCGTGGTACGGCGCCAAAGAAGAACAGGCAAAATTTTTCTCGATCACGCTGTCCCCGGCCCCGTGGGGCGCTCAATCCTTGTCATCATCCTTCTGGTGGTTCTCCTCCTCGTAGTAGCAGCCGTCATTTTGAGAAGAGGGGGCGAGAGGACCGCGCCCGTCATCCGAACGGCGCCTTCGAACTCTCCGAACACCTCGAGCCAGGCCAGCCGTTCCTCTCCTGAGGCCTGGCGGGAAACCGACTATTCCTCAATCCGCAGCGTTACGTTCTACGTCTTTCCCTTCGACCCCGACGTCTACTACGAAGAGCTGGAGAAGGCGATCCCGAGGCTGAAGTCGGTCGGCTTCAACACTATCTGGATCGTCAACCCGTGGAGGGCCTTTAACCCCAAGCCTCTGGCCAACCCTCCGGTCTATGACGACGCGAGGTTCGACCACCTCGAAAACGTGCTTAGACTGCTCAAGGAGAACGGCATGGAGGCGATACTTGGGCTAAATTACCTAGGCAAGGGCTGGTCTCCGGAGGGGATAGACCCTGGCAGATGGATCACCGACCCCAAGATGTACCACGCCTTCGAGGTCTATGTAGACGAGTTTCTCAGGCGCATCGAGCCTTACCACGATATGGTCTACATCGTGGTATTCACAGAGGGCACCGAACCCGAGTGCCTAAACCCGTACCGTGATGCAAAGAGACATGCCGAGGTGCTCAGAGGGACGCTCGGGTCGCTCCCCACGAGGATCGACCCGTCGCTGAGACGGGAGTTCAGGATCGGCTACCATGACTACTCGCTTATCAACCTCAACTGGTCCGGTGGAGTTTCGCCTATCCCCCAGCCCAATCCCTTCGACTTCGTGAGCATGGTCTTCTACGGGTGGGAGGACCGGTCAGACGAGGAGATACGACACGAGCTGGAGCGCAGGGCCTCGAACTTCAAGGCTTTGTACCCGGGGAAGCCCCTGATAGTTGGCGAGCTTGGGGCCAGCATCTGTGAGGGGGGAGAGGAGAACCAGGCTAGGGTGATAGCGGCGAAGGTCTCGAAGGCCTTGGAGAGCGGGTACGGGTTCAACGTCTGGCACTGGAGACCTATTCCAGGGGAGGATGAATGCAGGAACGTTGCTTTCAGGGGGCTCTCCCTTACCAGTGAGGATGGGAGCCCCAGGCCGGTCGTCGAGGCTCTCAGGGAGCTGCTTTCACGAACCGTAAGAAGCTAGGCGGATCCACTGCCTCCAATCGCCGCGTCTTTTCCCGTCCCCTCATCTGCGAGGAGAGTCCTCCTCCCTGTGAGTCAAAAGGGAGCGGAGGCTTTCGACGGCTTCTTCCCTCGTCAGGGGAACCTTGACGTCCAGACCTCCCCGCCTAAGATCTAGGAAGAGTCCTTGAAGAGCTGGAGGTCGAAGCTTTGATAGGCGGAGAACCTCTTCGTCTGCGAATATCTCGCTGTACGGTCCCTCGGCCAGTTTCTTCTTATTGATCACGACAGCTCTCTGAGTCGTCTGGATGGCTGCCTCGATGTCATGGGTGGCTATCAGGACCGTCTGGTCAAGATCTTTGAGCAGCTCTATCAATTGACTCCTCGCCGCGGGGTCTAGGTCCGACGTGGGCTCGTCCAAGAGCAGGATCTCCGGATCCATCGCCAGAACGCCGGCAATCGCAATCCTCTTCTTCTCTCCCTGGCTCAGCCTGTGGGGCATCCGATCCTCATATCCCGACATCCCTGTCGACCTAAGGGCCTCCCTCACCCTCTGGGAGACCTCCTCCTCGGACAGCTGCATATTCATAGGCCCGAAGGCGACGTCGTCCCAGACCCTCGGCATGAAAAGCTGGTCGTCAGGATCCTGGAAGACCAGTCCGATGTGGCGGCGGAGCTCCGCAGCAGTTTTCCCGTTCATCTCCCGGCCTTGGATATAGACCTTCCCGCTTTGAGGGGTCAGCAGACCCATCAGTATGAGGAGAAGAGTCGACTTCCCAGCACCGTTAGGGCCAAGGATGGCGACCTTCTCACCCATCTCGACTTCGAATGATAGTCCTTCGAGGGCCCTGGTTCCATCGTCGTAGGCGTAATGAACGTCCTCTACCCTCACAGCCTTCATCACACAACACCGACCTGGAGGGAGGCGAGGGTTGCCGCTGCGGCGAAACAGGATGCCACAAAGAGAAGGTCTACCCGCCTGAGCCTTCCCGAGCTACTGATAGGCATTCCTCCGTCGTATCTTCTCGCAAGTAGCGCCTGGGTCACAGCTCTCCCCCTTACGTATGACCTGTATATGATCATCCCTGCCGTCGAGGAGAGGATGCTGAGCCCCCTTCTGTCCAAGAGGTGCCTTGCCCCCGAGAAGCCCCTGGCCTTCCTCGCCGTCGACATCCTCCTCATCTCGTCCGAGAGCAGGAAGATGTAACGGTACATCAGAAGCAGGATCTGCGTCATGATGGCTGGGAAGCCGAAGTAGCGCAGCGCGCCTATCAACTGGAAGAAGGGGGTTGTAGCTGACAGCAGCGTTAGGAAGGTGACGCAGATCATTATTCTAGCCGCCACGAGGGTTGAAGGCAGGAGGCCTCGAAAGGGCCATATCGAGATGAATGCGAAGACCGCGAAGGGCAGGGGAAGGACAAGTCCTTTTGCCACTCGCCTAGGACGCAGCCCCGAGACGAGGAACAGCAAAATCGCCACTGCCGCTGAGGCTGCCAGGGCAAGCGGGCTGGCGAGAAGGGGGCTGACGGCTGCCAGCGAGAGGAGTCCTACCAGCTTTGCCCTTGGGTCGAGAACGGCCAGGCGGGACTCCTCATCGGTGGAGTCAGCCAGCTCCTGCTGCATTCCTCCTCCCCAGTATCTTCGCGGTCCCGTAGCCGATTGCGAATACTGCTGCGAAGCCGATGAGCCCCGAGACGAAGGCCTCTGCGTAGTTGTCACCGTAGTCTAGAGGTGCCTTGTAGACGGGCTCGGGCTCTTCGACGTGGGCCCTCTCCAGGGTTTTCTCTAGTCCGTCGCCGTACGGCGCTGAGAATATGAAGAACAGCTCTAGCCCGACAGCGAACAGCACGATGATTCCAACGACCGCAGTCAGGTACCGTTTCCTCTCCATCTGGAAGTCACCCCCTCGCAGGCACTGCGTGGCCAAACTCCTCTGGCAGCACGTGGGAGAGATAGGCCAAAATGCCCAGGGTGAGGGCTCCCTCTCCAATCCCTATCAAGGCGTGGTAGGCAAGCATGGCTGGAAGGGCGATCTGGATCGGGATCCCGAAGGCACCGTTGGACAGGGAGTAGCTGGCTCCTAGCTCAATAGAGCAGGCGAGGGCGCCTAGGAAGACGGCTAGCCAGGAGGCTAGGAATATCGCTGGCTTTCTAAGGCGGCCAGAGGCGCGTGAAAGGACGAGGTAGGCGGTAACGCACCCGATTATCCCCATGTTGAGGACGTTAAGCCCGAAGGCCGTTATCCCTCCGTCTCCGAAGAGCAGGGCCTGGACTATCAGGACAGAGGTGATGACGAGAATCGCGGGTGAGAACCCAAGGACTGCCGTGGCAAGGGCGGCACCGACGAGATGCCCCGTGGTTCCACCCCCTATGGGAAAGTTGAGCATCTGGGCGACGAATATCCCAGCCGCTAGAAGGGCTAGCAGCGGGACCCTCTCGGGAGGGACGGCCGACGATGCCTTCCTCACAGATAGAGCGAGAACGGCAAGCGAGATTATCCATCCCACCGCCAGTACGGCTGGCCACATCAAACCGTCTGGGATGTGCAAAACAGATCACCGTATTACGATTTCGTGAAAAGATATGAACACCTGAAAAATGTAACCTTGCATCGGCTCCGGCTCCCGTGGCGCGGAGGACCCTGCTTCGGACTCGGACAGCTATCCTATGGCGTCAGATTCTCAGTTGCCCGTCCGTATCCTTATGCACTCCGGAAGGTCCAAAACGGAGATCTTGCCGTCGCCGATCTTTCCGGTTCTCGCGCCCTGATTATCGCCTGATGGTGGGCTCAACGAATTCGTCGCTCACAGCTATCTCGAGCCTCGCCTTCTTCAGCAGCATCATCTCTCGCTTGACCTGTCTGAACACCTCGGTGTATCCTCTCTGCCGGCCACAGCCAAGGGCGTTGGTGACCGTCATCTTGAAGACCTCTGCCCCGGCGAGTGCCTCCTTCACATCTGGAAGCTTATGTGGTTGGATCACTGCAACTATGAGCTTCATCATCCTCACCTTTCTACTCGGCCACGAATATCTGGAACCCTTTGTAGGCCTCGGATCCATGTTCGCCCTAGTCGAGTCCCTTGAGCTCGTTCTCCCGACTAACCCTAATCCCACGGGAGCTCCAGGAGGAAGAATCCTGTGTGCCGAAGAGGAGGTTGCCGGCACCAAACATAAGGGCGTAGCCTACTCCCCAGAATCTTATCGGGGCCAGGCAGAAGTCCAGGAAGTTCTTCATAGTGACGCTCGCAGAGTTCTTGGCTTGGATGAACCGGACCTCGACCGTTCCGAAACCAGCCTGCATGGAGAAGACTAGGAGGGATGCCAGAAGGACCCATACAGTGTTCAGGCTGAGAACCAAGCTCTCTAGGTCACTCTGTCCTGCGGTCTCGGCAAGAGCTATTCGCGTGCCAAGTAGGATCACGAACAGCCCAGCTGTGAGAGACGACCTCGTCGTGCCCACGGGCTACTTGCCGCACCCGGTGTTTATGAGTCCGCCGTGGGTAATCTGTTTTCTGGCGTGAAAGGACAGCATAGTACGCATGGAAAGTCCGGCGAAAAAAGAAAAGGCAGGGTCGGATCTACTCCGACCCTTCGGGAAGCTCCTCTGCCCGGGCGGGGTAGACCCTCTTCAGCTCCACCTTGTAGGTTCCTCCGTCTAGGCGCATTCCTCCGATGAAGGCCTTTCTGTTGGGGAGGTACTTCCCCTTGAAGGCTCCTACCTTCTTGCCGTCCGAATAGAGGACGCCGCGCCATATCCGCTTGTTATCCCTGCGGGCGACCATTCTGTATGTCTTGCTCCCGACGTTCACAGAGCCCCGGGCCCTATTGCCGGTCACATAGGCCTTCACCGACATCCTCAGCGGCGTGCAGTCGGCATCCGTGGACGAGTCTTCTAGTCGGGGAGTTGCCTTCCCGACAAAGAAGACCCAGTGGCCCTTGCCGCTTTCTCCGCTGGCAGCTGCGGCAGTTCTGTCGATCTGTGTTCCCTCAGCGGCGAAGGCAGCCGCGCTGAACACGGCCACCATCACCAGCAGCGAGGCAGCCAGTTTGCGTTTCATCAAACCACCTCGCACTGCCCTTCTTGGGAACGCTACTTTTGTGTTGGGCGGAACTGGCGGAACTGCGTGGAACGGAGCAGCGAGACTATCATTCCTCGCCGGCGATCGGGGCCACTTAGATCGATAGCGATATGAGGCGCGCCTGTTTGACTCCCTTCACCGCCATAATGTGCCTCGACAGGTCTTGGATCGAGGCTATCTTGCCGCGTAGCACCACAACTTCTAGGCAGTTGCGCTCGTCCATATGGACGTGGGTCGTGGAGACTATCACGTCGCGTCGGTGGTGCTGAACCTCGGTCAATTCCCTGTTGGTGTCTCCCTTTTCGTGATCGTATATGTAGGCAAGGGCGCCCGCCGCATTCCTATCCTCCGCCTTCCAGTGATACTCGGAGAGGAAGTTCCTCATCGC
>CAYWSC010000103.1:0-6792 GCA_964460695.1 Hadarchaeota archaeon (SeqCode) | reverse complement strand
GTCGCGGTGGCCGGGGAAGTTCTTCGTGTCCCAGCTGTAGGTTGTTCCAGTCACCCCGCTGGCCAGCGTCTGCCAGGTGGAGCCAGAGTCCTTACTAACCAAGATGTCAAATACGACGTCGGAGTCGAAGTAGTCGTACGTCCAGCTTATCGTCCTAGTGTCCTTCCACTCCTCTCCTCCAAGCGGGGAGAGAAGCATCACGAGGGAAAGCCTGTCGAAGATCTCTTCGTCGCTGCCCGAACCCGAACCCGAACCAGAACCTGAGCCAGATCCGGAGCCCCACCCCGGAGGCGTGCCGGGTCCTCCTATCTGGCCTCCTGGACCGACGTAGTCGCTGAAGTTGCCCGTTCCGTTTCCTCCGCCGCCGAACTCTCCCTCGGCGTTGTTGAGGTACCAGCCGTCGTCGGATACATCCCATCCCAGTCCTCCCTTTCCGTCACGGGCCTCCACCTTCACGTAGTACTCGGGGGGCGAGTCCGGCAGAGAGCTGACGTCCCACAGGTACCATCTCCAGGTCGAGTTGGTTATCGTGTCGATGAGGTTCCAGCTGCCAGCTCCCTGCTTGTAGTAGAGCTTGAAGGTGAGGTCATCGCCGTCGGGGTCAGTCGCGTTCCAGACTATGGTCACGTTGCCAAAGAGTATCTCGTCGCCGTTCGGGTAGATCACGTCCACAATCGGATCCCGGTTGTTCTGGATCTCGAACTCTGCATCCGAGCTGTCCGATGCCGTTCCGCCGCGCCCATCGTCCACCGTCACCGTCACTGTGTAATTGCCGTTCGGCACAGTCGTCGTGTCCCAGTTCAGGTTTGTGACGTCGACGACAGAGCCGAGCCGCGCGCCAGTGGCGTATGGCTTGCCAGTGTCAAAGCTGTTCGGCCTGTCTAGCGATATTCCCAGGTCCGTTATGGGGACGTCGTCGGTGTCGGTGAACCTGAAGTAGTAGGCCCAGGCCCCTCCTCCCTGAACCACCTTCACAAGGAGGGTGTTCCAGCCCTCGTTGAGGTGGACGTCCACGACGTCTTGGTCCGGAGAGGCGCCCCTCCAGGTCGGGTTTCGATGAACCATTGCCCCGTTAAGCCATACCTTGACCCCGTCATCCGACCCTATCTTCATCTTCACATCTCTGTCCGACGGACTGTAGATGTAGGCGAATCCGTATCCCGTCGAGGTCTTTCTAGGCGTCATCAGGGAGTAGAGGTCTATCCTCGTGTCGGAGTCGTGGTGCTTCCACCACTTCTTCCCGCCGGCCTCCATGCCGGCCCACGGTAGTATGATGGCCTCTCCTCCGAGTCGGTCTGTGTCAATGTTGTTTCCGGAGAATCCGCCGATGAGGAGCCAGTCCCTGATGAACCCGCTTGAGTCGGGCGAGTAGCCACCTGTTAGAATGGCGTCGCTGCTATTGTAGTCCACCGTGGCGGTTAGCGTGTCTCTGTACACGTCTCCGAGGGGAGCGCCGCCCTCCGCGCCGTCCGGATCGTCCATGGTCCACGTGATGGTGTGGGTTCCAGACCAGACTTCACCGCCGTTCGGGTCTATGACCTGGACCGATGGGTCTTGGTTGTCGTTATCTATGCTGAAGGGCTCGTCCGACACGTCCTCCGCTACGTTGACCCCGTCGGTTGCCCGCACCTTGATCAGGTAACCGATGCCGTCGGGGACAGTCCTGGTGTTCCAGTCATAGCTCGGGTGAAGCGGATCAGGAGGCGTGTACGAGCTGACGAGGGTGTGCCAGGCAGAGCCATTCCACCACTCGACGTCATACGTTAGGTCGTCCCCGTCAGGATCGCTCGCAGACCAAAGGATCTGTTCGGTTCCAGAGAACCGCATCCTGACGTTTGGCCTGGTCACGGTCACGGTCGGCGGCTCGTTTACATTGTCGATCGAGAAGGTGAGGGAGATGTCCTCGCTTCTAAGGGTGGAGTCGTCAGCAACCGCCTTGACCACGTAGTCGCCGTCCGGCACCGTCGTCGTATCCCAAGTCCAGTAGTCCACATCCGAGATTCCCCTGGCCAGGTCTATCCATGTGACCCCGCCGTTTGAGGAGTAGTACAGGTCGATGGAGACGTCGTCTCCGTCCGGATCGCTGACGGTCCAAGTTATGTTCTGCAGTCCTCTCCACTTCTCTGCCCCCGATGGAGCCGTTATGGTTATCAGAGGAGGCCTGTTCAGTGTCCTCCCAGCCACCCAGTCTATCGCGTTGCGTATCAGGACCCTCCTCGTCCGGTTCTCGACTGCCGAGACCGGGTAGGCCATGTACACCATCTTGGAGCCCTGGGTGGCGTTTTCGTAGGCGGCCATCGACGTCTTCCACGAGTCTTTCCGAGCGAAACGGATGTGGTCGTAGTACACGTCCCCGTTGTTTGCTGAGAAGGCGAGCCCCTTTATCTTGGTCCCGGGCGAGAGGCCTAGGTCGGTGACCAGGTCGAGCCGGTAGTGGACCCACGTGCCCCACGGACAGTTCAGGGTTGTCCCCCGTCTGTGCCAAGAGTATCCGTTGTAGTAGGATTGGACATCCCATCCCCATCTGTGGTCCCAGGAGCCTGAGCCGTCCCTCACCTGGAGGAGAATGTCGGCATCGGAGTCTTTGAAGTAGAACCACAGATCTATGAATCTGTACTGGTCGATTCCGTCCCCGACCGTATAGGGGAATGTGTAGTAGAAGTAGTTGTTCCCGGTACTCCTGTACGCAGTCTCTCCGGAGAGCACTGGACTGCTGACGACCGATGACGCCCAGTGCCAGCTGTACGTTCCGCTTCTCAGCCCGTCCTCCAGCACCAGGAAGTTCGGATCAGCTGACTCGTAGACGGCCAGCTGAGTAGCGTTGACCGGGAGAATGGCGTCTGGATATCTCGCCGTGTAGTTCGACGGGAGGTACCTCTCGATATGCGTCATAACCGGGTGGGTCGGATACGTGTTCAGCTGTGGGACCTCATTGGCCGTGTATCCGTCCAGGTCCACGTCGTCCAACGGACGGGTCGACGCGAGGGACTCGTTGTAGTACGTGTCGATGTAGCACCTGGTGACGTTCCACAGGAAGTTGTCTGGAGGACCTGTGGCATTTGTGTGGTGCCTGTAGGCAATGTCCTCTCCCTCGATCACGAGGTGGCCGCCCAGAGCCATGTACTCGGCGAGGGTTCTAGCATCGTTGCTCTCAACATCGTCGCCATCGTAGTCTCCACACGTCCACACCACGGCGTCGAAGAACCTCAGCGCATCTAGAGAGGGATCCCCTCTCTGTAGCTCGGACCAAACGGTCACGTGGTACTTGGTCGGATCGTCTAGTGCAGATAGGAACTCGCCGAGCGAGGTGCTGCTCGGCGAGGATTCCCCGGGACCTGGGTTGTCGTCCGCAACGACCAGGATGCTTGCAGAACCGATGTAGGCTTCTCGGGCATTGTTCGACAGATCCGTCTCGTTGGCCACCGGGTCGCAGGACATGCGGACCTTCTCGTCTCCGTCTTGATAGGTGAAGGATATGGGAACCGAGACGTAGTAGCCCATCGGCAGGTTCTGTATCTCGGACGAGCCTATCTCCCTGGAGACGTTGCTCGAGTCTATTACGGTGAGCCGGACAATTACATTCGACTCGTCTCTGTTGCCATTGTTGTAGACAAGAGCGCTGACTTGAACTGTATCCCCGGACTGGGGGTTGTTGTTGTCGATCTGCAGGGCCTCTACGGCCACGTCGTCGTTAGGGTTGTCCTCGGCGTAGATCTTGAGCGGCTTGTGTTTCACGTTGTCCGTGGGATCGTCTGGGAGAAGCTGGTCGGGGTCCACAACGACGTAGATCTCGTGAACACCTGGCCTTGTGAAGGTCCAGGAGGTTGAGCAGATCTCCGTCCTACCGTTGAGTATGGTCGTGATGTTGGTCGTGCCGAGGAGGTTGCTCCCGTCGGGCTCCGGCCTGCCGTCGTAGAAGCTGACGACGACATCGTATGCGTCCTTCGTCCCGTAGTTCTCGATCCACGCATACATTCCGACCCTGTATCCCGCCCTGGGGGCGGGCGGATCGAAGGCGAGATCCTTTGCCCGCAGAGCTAGCACGAGGGGCTCCAGATAGTTCGTGCGTCCGAGAGGAGGTTTCCCGAGCCTCTTCAGGTCTCTCATATCCTGGACCGCATCTTGGTACGAGACGTAGGTGCGAAGTATGCCGTTGACCGTGAATCTTCCCCTCCTCGGAGGGGTGAGGATGACGCAGTCGTCCGAGCCCGCCTTTGCGAACTCTATCTTGTCTGCCTCGTCGAGGATGATGGCCATCGCGTAGGGTTGTGGGTCGTCATCGTAGGTTACGATCCAAGAATTCTGTCTCTCAACGTCGAGAGTTAGATTTGCCTGCTTGGCATCTGCCCAGAGGGTGACCGGGTTTAGCCTCGTTCCGTTGACGTCATCGACCCTGAACTTGTCGTTTTCAGGCCCGTTGATCTTTGACGTTATTCCAATCCCGTAGACAAGCCTCTTCTCCATGCTCACCTTGGGCTCGACGTTTACCTGGAACTGGATCTCGTCGAGCTTGACGTAGAGGTACTTGGTTAGAGAGACCTTGTCCGTCTCGTTTCGGAAGCACAGCGTTATCAGGCCGGGCTCTTGAGTAACGGTGTAGGTGTAAGCGGAGCTTGCATTAACCCACGGCGTGAGGCTCAGGTAGTCTGTGAGGCCAGATGCCAGCGTGACGTCCGAGCCTATGTACGCTGCTCCTCCATAGGCAACGCCCTGTGTCTCGTCGCTGCCTGGAGCGATTCTGAATCTGAGTTCAAAGCGTCTGTTGTGGACGTAGAGATAGCCCTGATCGACAAATATGTCGTTGAGCACGACCTCCTTCTTGTCGTAGGCCGTCTTCCCGCTTGACTTCGTGGTGACGTCGAAGGTGACCCTTCGGGGACTGAGATCCAGGTATGAGGGCTTTAGGTCTATCGTGTAGGTGACGTTCTGCCACATCCCCCTTTCCTGGGCCTGCTCCCTGAGCTTGTCTATGGTCTCGTCGATCTCTGCTCTTAGGTTGGCTCCGCTCGGATCTAGTGAAAGCGAGGTTTCAATCTTGTGCTGGATGGCCTTTACCGACTCGAGCTGGAAGTAGGAAAGCTCCTCCTCCCTGTTCAGGATGCTGCTCGAAGTGGCCCTTTCAAGAGAGACAAGCGAGCCGATCAGGATGACCAGCATCGCTCCTATCAACACTATCGAGAAGAGGTAGATCTGCCCCCTCGAATCGCTCATGAATCTTTTCATTACGTACCTCCCTCCCCGGATTTGTACCAGGCCTGTATCGTCACCTCATCCTCGACGACGGAGTTGAACTCCTTGACGAACTTGATGTACTGCTGGCACCTATCTGCCAGCTGGTGGATCGTCGCCTGGAGAGGATACCCCGCAAAGTAGTCCTCGGCGAGGGTCAGGGCTCTGTAGACCTTGCTGGTCTCCCTCATGCCTCCCCAGTTGCCGAGGATCTCGCGGAACGACTGTGACGAGGCGTCGAGAACCGCCTCTCTGACCCTTGTTGAGTTCCGATATAGCCTAAGCCAGACCTCGTCTACGCCTTGGCGCTGAACTACGACCTTCAAGAAGTCGCCAGCCGCGGTTACATTCAGTCTGTTTCTCCTAGTCAGGCCAGAGAAGGAGACAGGGTTTGAGCGCGTCAGCGTCAAGAAGTCCCCTTCGATTCCGACGACCCACAGGTTTCCACTCTCGTTCCAGATCTGGCCAGGCCTGTAGAGGTTCCAAGATGACCCATTCCAGATGTAGGCCTCGTCGTAGACGCCCTCCACCGTTGAGTCTCTAAGGACGACCTTGTAGTTCCTGCTGAGAAGCGGCTTGTTAACCCTGCTTATGATTCCGAAGTGATAGAGACCGGACGCCGACTCCGGTATCGTGGAGAGGTTGTACTTCACAAGCCAGAAGTTCCTGGTAACGTTGAGCTCCTGCTGGGTCGCGGTCACGTTCACCTCGTCTCCGACCTGAGAAACATGGATCTCCCAGTCACGGCCCTGATACCTGAGGGAGTCGCCCTCGGTGAGCCTCTTGTCGTCGAACTCGTAGTCCTTATCGACATCTATGCAGACCCTGTTCACCCTTGGGCTCCAAGCTCTCCAGGCGAGGACATTGCTGAATGGGAACAGTTTCATCCACCGGCTCCAGTAGCCGATGAGGTATCCCTTTCCGGGATTGTCCTGGATTGGGTGGGACGAATCGCCGACGATCGCCAAGAGCCAGTCAGTTGCGGTCGAGCTTAGGATATCGTAGCCGGAGGGCTGCTGGAGGTTCGTTATTATGAGGATGGTGTAGGTCCCGTCCTGCGACTGTTTGAACTGGGGGCTGTCTATCTGGCGCCCTTGACCTGCCGTGTGTGGGTTTCCAGCGTTCAGTATCCACCAGTCGGTGGTGTCGGGTAGGTGGTCATGGCTCACTGCAAGGGCTATCTTCTGCTGGTTGTCAGGCGGAACTAGCCTAGACCTGTCGATACTCAGCACCACTGTGAAGTTAGAGCTGTCTCCGTAGACATCTAGAATCATAATGCGTGAATCATCGACCCCTGCACCCCAGAAGTCGTAGCCCCGCGGCGAACAATCAACAACGTATCCCGTGTAGATCGACACGTCGTAGCTTCCCTGGCCCGATCCGTACAGGTCAAGGGTGTAGTTGCCTTGGTCGACCTGATTCGCCTGGAGATAGCTGATTGCCCTGCCGATAACGTCTCTCGAGGTGTTGGCGGCGATCAGCGCCTCGACAGCCTCTGCAGTAGGACCGATCTGGCTCCTCCCGTACCTGTTGAGGGGGAAGCCGCCATCGGAGCGTTGCTGT
>CAYWSC010000102.1:0-6858 GCA_964460695.1 Hadarchaeota archaeon (SeqCode) | reverse complement strand
CGAAGAAATGAGTGCGCTACTCAAGCCCCTGATAAGGGGCGGAAGGGTGATAGCAGATCTGCCGCCGGCCACGGAGATACGGAGATTCGTCCTCGATCAAATCAAGGAGAGGAATCTAGCACTCGACGTGTAGGAGAGTTGTGCAAGATGCAGACCGAGATAGTATGGGTAAAGGCACGAGAAATCCTAGACTCCAGGGGAAACCCGACGGTTGAGGTAGACTTGAAGACCAAAGGAGGGTTTGGCCGGGCTGCCGTACCGTCGGGTGCGAGCACCGGTGAACACGAGGCCCTGGAGCTTAGAGATGGGGATCCCAAACGATACAAGGGAAAGGGGGTCCTAAAGGCGGTGGCCTCCGTAAATGATGTGATAGCGCCCGCTGTCGTCGGAATGGACGCGTCCGACCAGCGGTCGCTGGACGAACGTCTCCTAGAGCTAGATTCGACGCCCAACAAGTCCAAGCTAGGGGCCAACGCCCTTCTCGGCGTCTCCCTAGCTGCATGTCGGGCCGCCGCCGACAGCCTTGAGAAGCCGCTGTACGAGCACATATCCGGCTTGGCCTTTGGCAAGAGCTTCGAAAAGTACGTGCTGCCAGTCCCCATGTCCAACGTCGTGAACGCCGGGAAGCATGGTGGAGGGAAGCTGGAACTCCAGGAGTTCATGCTGCATCCAGTCGGGGCGGAGTCCTTCAGCCAGGGGCTGAGGTGGGTCGTAGAGGTATACCAGAGCCTAAGAGATGTCCTCGTATCTAGGTACGGCGTCTCCATGCGAAACGTGGGTGACGAGGGGGGCTTCTCTGGCCCCATAGATACGGTTCGCGACGTCCTCGACTCCCTGATGACAGCGATATCCGACGCGGGATACAGGGCTGGGGAGGAGATCTCAATCGCTTTGGATCCAGCTGCAAGCGAGTTCTACTCGGACGGAATGTACACAGTCGAGGGAAAGCCGCTTAGCCCCGGTGAGTTGATCGACTTCTACGCCGACATAGTCGAGAGCTACCCGATCAGCTCGATTGAAGACCCCATGGCGGAGGATGACTGGGATGGATTCGTCGAGATAACCAGGAGGTTGGGCGACAAGATTCAGATAGTTGGCGACGACTTGTTCGTCACAAATGTCAACCGTCTGAGGAGGGGAATCGAGCTCTCCGCCTGCAACGCCCTCCTGCTAAAGGTGAACCAGATAGGAACCCTCTCCGAGTCCCTGGATGCGGCGAAGATGTGCATGGAGAACCAGTACGGCGTGGTAATCAGCCATAGAAGCGGTGAGACGGAGGACACGACCATTGCCGACCTAGCCGTCGGCCTCAACGCGGGTCAGATCAAGACTGGGGCTCCCTGCAGATCCGAGAGAAACGCGAAGTACAACCAGCTACTTAGAATCGAGGAGCAGCTCGGGAAGCGCGCCTCGTATCCCGGGAAGGGCTTCCGGCTGGCATACAAGTCTTTCATGTAGCCCTCTGCTTCGGGTAGAGGGCGGACGAGCAGAGTATTCCGACCTCGTACAGGATATACATAGGTATGGAAACGATTATCTGGCTGACCATAGTGGGGTCCGGGGTTATCACAGCGGCCACGACCAGTATTGCTATCAGGGCTATGGGCCTGTTCTTCTTCAGTGTCTGAGGCGAGACAACCCCCATGTTCGAGAGGATTGCAATGGCAAGGGGGTACTCGAAGATCAGGCCGAAGACGACTAGCATGAGGAAGACGAAGGAAATGGTCTGGTCTACCGACCACATGTTTGTCACCAGGTCCTGGTTGAGCATACCTTTGAGAAAGTCAATGGTGGTTGGAACCATGACGAAGTAGCCGAATGAGACCCCTAGAACCATGAGGATCAATGCTGGCGCGATGATCTTGGCCGCCAGCCTCTTCTCACCGGGCTTAAGGGCCGGCAGTACGAAGGCGAGGATCTCGTACGCCCATACGGGGGAGGATATGAGAAGGGCAAGCATAAGGGAGATCCTCATACGCGCAAGGGCGGCTGCGAGGGGCGTCAGCGCAACGAGTTTCATTCCTCCGAGAAAATCTCTCTCAACGATGCGGAGAACCTCCTCGGAGAGGAAGGTCCAGCTGATGGTAAAGGCCGCCCCAACGGAGACTATGCTGATGATAAGCCTGCTGCGCAGCTCTTCTAAGTGGTCCAAAAATGGCATCGTCTTTTCCAATCTCTTCCTCAAGCTCTTTCGCACAAGTCCTTAAAAGTTAGTGGTGTGAATCGCTTCTCCGGTCGGCATGGAGAACAGGACATTTGAAGACGTGGTAGATGTGCCAGATGTGCCAGATGTGGTCCTGGCCAGCACGAATCCCGTCAAGAAAGAAGGGACAAGAAGGGCTTTGAGAAAGCTGCTGGGTGACTTCCAGCTAAGATGCGTCCCAGCGCCCCCCGACGCCCCTGACCAGCCCCTCGGTCTGGACCAGTTGTTCGAGGGGGCGAGGAGACGGGCCGAACACGCATCGAGCTTTGGTCGATATGGGATAGGTGTTGAGGCAGGACTGGTGTTCTCGCCCAGCCATCGTGGCCTGTTTCTGCTCCACGTTTCGTGCATCAAGACGAGGGAGGGGCCCACGTGCTACGGCTTTGGACCCGGGTTCCAACTTCCCCCCAAGCTTCAGAACCTGCTAGAAGAAGGCATGCTCCTAGAGGAGGCCGTCGTGCAGCTGACTGGCCGCAGAGAACTCGGAAGGGCCACGGGTCTGGTCGGATGGATGAGCGATGGAAGAGTTGTCAGACCCGACCTTGTAGAGCAGTCGGTTCTAATGGCCCTCGTCTGCATGGTAGGACGTCTACAGCATGGCTAGGGAGCCTTGTCGGCGTCGAGGCCGTAAGGATCAGGGCTACTGTAGAGCTTTGATATTATCTCGTTCTTGAGCTGTTCCTTCGTCTTTCCCTCTGTCTCTATGCCCAGGGCCTCCGCCGCCTTCGCGACTTGCTCGCCGGTGGGCTCGTTAGACTCACTCTTTTCCTGCGGCTTTCCGGCATCAGGCTCCTTGGTTCTGCCGACCTCCTCCTGGGGGGCCTCTGCCTGAAGGCTGATCTCCCTGAAGAACTCGTCGCTTGCCCTTCTCAGTTGAGCGGTAATGGAGCCCAGCGTGCGAGCTATCTCCGGAATCCGCTTCGGCCCGAAGAGCAGTATCGCCAGAATAATTACAAGCACTTCGAGGGTTCCAACTTGGGGCAAATCCCAACCCAAGAGCACTTGTCGCCTACAAGAAAAATATGTCGGATTGGTGTGCTAGGGCCGCGTGTCGTAGTAGTATGGAACGACGATAGATAGAATGGAAACGATGCCGGTTAGTATTATGCCGGCCTCCATTCCCTGGACATAGCCGAACAGCGTCTTCTGGGGCACGTTCCTGACGATCCAGGACTTCTCCCCGTAGCTTTGAATGCGGTCTGCACCAAGCCTTGCCTTAAAGAAACGCATGCTCCTGGTGTCTTGAACGAGGAGCGTGGCGGCGTAGCCGGGGAGCTTGGACTTGTCAAAGAACAGGAAAGAGGCGGGCCTGTCTCCAAACGCGCTCGTGTAGTAGGCCGACATCATGAGGTACCCACCCTTCAGCGCTCCCCCCGTTCCGCCGATCTCGTAGAGGCAGAGAAGGGTGGAGGTGAAGAAGACGAATATGGATATGGCTGCGATCCTGGTTCTCAACGCCTCGGCCTCCTCTAGCCCGCTCAAAAATGTTAGTCGTGAGGGAGGATCTTCCTGCCGAATACGAGATACCCTGTGTGAACGTTCTGCGTTGTCCTCGGCCTCGTTCCGTGGGGGAGAACTTGGATTCGAATGGCCGTGGGGCTGACGACTTCCAGCTCGCCCATGCCGAGACGCCTGAGGCCGCGGAAGCACTGGGCCGCATCCTCCACAAAGGGGCAGAAGGCAGCAAAGAACCCGCCCGGTCGAAGCAGATTGACTACCTGCTCCAGGTACTGTGAGGGGGACAAGAGGTCGAGAAAGACCAGGTCCACCGAGAGGTCCTGTGGGGCGTCCGTCAGATCTGCGTTGAAGAGCCTCACGTTGCTACATCCAAACCCCTCTATGTTTGACTTCGCAACGGAGTAGATGTCCTCCCTCAACTCGTACGAGTAGACGACTCCATCAGGTCCTACAGCCTCCGAAAAGTAGATGGCAGAGGCCCCGGATCCGGTTCCCGCCTCCAGCACTTTGTCTCCGGTTCGTATGCCAGTGTGTGCGAGAACAAGTCCTATGTCCTTCTCACCGGGAATCGACGTCCTCCTATCCATGCATTCAACATAGTCTCTCACCGAGGGCTCAAGGACAACGCCCCCCTTGCCCATATGGCTCTCCACAAAAGCGGGAATTTCCGTCGCTGGAGGAATCTGGAATACACCTAGGTCTGTCTGAAGGGTCTGCCCTCCCTTGACTAGGTACTTCTTGCCCCGCTGGTCTATCAAGAGCAAGAGGCGATCCAAGACATGCACCCGGAACCTATCCCACTGAGGCCTGAAAACGTTTATAAATTGCCTATTTTTGCCGAGGGACAGGAGGGTAGCTTATGCCGCAGTCGAATCCAGCTGCTCTGGGCCTTATGGGTTTTGGAATGACCACGGTCCTTCTAAACCTGCACAATGCTGGGCTCTTCGCCCTAGGGTCGATGATACTGTCAATGGGGATATTCTACGGAGGGCTTGCCCAGATAATCGCCGGCATCATGGAATACAGGAACGGGAATACCTTCGGCACCACGGCCTTCACCAGCTACGGACTCTTCTGGCTGTCCCTCGTCGGGCTGATAGTTCTCCCCAAGCTGGGCTGGGCGGAGGAGCCGGCACCCGCAGCGATGGCTGCGTATCTAGCCATGTGGGGCATCTTCACCGGCTGGATGTTCATCGCGACGCTGCGCATCGGTAGGGGGCTCCAGGTGATCTTCTTCACGCTGACTCTCCTGTTCTTCCTCCTTGCGGCAGGAGAGTTCATAGAGAGCTCTGCCTTCCACGCCATAACAGGGGTGGAGGGAATACTGTGCGGCCTCTCGGCCATCTACGTTGCCATCGGCACCGTGTGGAACGAGATATATGGTCGGACGGTTATCCCGATCTGAGACCAAGGGGTGATCGAAAATGGCGAAGACAATTGAATCTCTCATGAAGGAGAAGCGGATCTTCGAGCCGCCGAAAGAGGTTGTAGAGAAGAGCAACATAAAGAAGTTTATGGATGCCCACGGGATAAAGACGATAGACGAGCTGTACAAGCGCGCCGAGGACCAAGAGTGGTTCTGGGGTGAGCTCGCTAAGGAGCTCCACTGGTTCAAGAAGTGGGACAAGGTCGTGACGGGAGAGGCTCCCTACTACCGCTGGTTCGAAGGCGGAAAGACCAACATAGCCTACAACGCAATCGACAGGCACGTAAAGAATGGCAAGGGAGACAAGATCGCCTACATCTGGGAGGGCGAACTAGGCGAGGTCCGGAAGATAACCTACGAGGAGTTCTACAGAGAGGTCAACAAGCTGGCCAACGGGCTGAAGAGCCTGGGGATCAAGAAGGGAGACAAGGTCGGCATATATCTCCCCATGATCCCAGAACTTCCGATCGCCATGGTCGCCTGCGCGAAGATCGGCGCGGTTCACTCTGTGGTCTTCTCTGGGTTTAGCGCGAAGGCTCTTGAAGACAGGCTCGTCGACGCCGAGTGCAAGGCCCTGATAACGGCGGACGGCTACTACAGGAAGGGAGAGCCGCTCAACCTGAAGGAGAAGGCCGACGAGGCTGTCGCTGCATCCCCCCTGATCGAACACGTCGTCGTGGTGAGGAGGCTCGGCGACGCGATAAGCGTAAACATGGTGGAGGGGCGCGACGTCTGGTGGGACGAGCTTGTCAAGGATAAGCCGGACGAGTGCGAGGCCGAGGTCATGGACGCGGGGGACCTTCTCTTCCTGATGTACACATCGGGGACCACGGGCAAGCCGAAGGGAGTCATGCATGTCCACGGCGGCTACCAGGTCGCGGTCTCCCAGACCCTGAGATTCGTGTTCGACCTCAAGGACGACGACGTCTGGTGGTGTGCAGCCGACATCGGCTGGATCACTGGTCACAGCTACATCGTCTACGGCCCCCTCATCCTCGGGGTAACCTCGGTGCTGTATGAGGGAGCGCCGACCTACCCCCAGCCCGACAGGTTCTGGGAGATAGTCGAGAAGTACAAGGTTACCGTGTTCTACACGTCTCCCACGGCGATAAGGCTGTTTATGCGCTTCGGCGAGCAGTGGCCCAAGAAACACGACCTCAGCTCTCTGAGGCTTCTCGGGACCGTCGGCGAACCGATAAACCCAGAGGCGTGGATCTGGTACTATGAGGTGATTGGCGGAAAGCGCTGCCCAATCATGGATACCTGGTGGCAGACAGAGACCGGCCAGTTCATCATCACGCCGCTTCCGGTGACGCCCCTGAAGCCGGGCTCGGCGACCTTCCCGTTCCCCAGCCTGGCAGCTGAGGTTTTCGACGACGAGGGGCACCCCGTCACTGGTCAGGGTGGAAACCTAGTCTTGACCAAGCCATGGCCGGGGATGCTCGTCGGGCTGTACAAGCAGAAGGAGCGCTACGAGCAGACCTACTGGTCGAGGTTCCCGGGCGTCTACCTGGCAGGGGACGTAGCCCGTAAGGACGAGGATGGATACTTCTGGATCCAGGGAAGGGCTGATGACGTTCTCAACGTCGCTGGCCACAGGATCGGAACCGCTGAGGTCGAATCGGCCCTGGTGTCCCATCCGGCCGTTGCCGAGGCGGCTGTGGTCGGCAAGCCGGACCCAATCAAGGGATCCTCGATCCAGGCCTTCGTCATACTTGTTGCGGGCGCAGAGCCGAGTGACGACCTGAAGAAGGAGCTCGTAAAGCACGTG
>CAYWSC010000101.1:0-6943 GCA_964460695.1 Hadarchaeota archaeon (SeqCode) | reverse complement strand
TTCTCCATACACATATTGTTTGTGACCCCTCTTGGAATGCCTGCTTCTTCGTGCAAGAAGAGGACGCATGCGCCCTGCCAGCCACGGACTTCAAAGTTTGGTGTCTCTATGGACACGGTTACCATTTCGGAGACGTTCGCCAATTTTCTCCTCCTGATCATCTCGCGCACGAAATCTTGGGTCTGCATCTTCTTAGCTTCTGTTATGATTCCATCACGCCCCCCCTCAAAGCCAAGTGGATATCCGGTTAGGATGATCCATAGGAGCCTTGAGAGGTACCCTAGGCCGAACGTTCGAACCAGCATCTCGTAGAGCTTCGCAACGCTAGGCAACGGGTCAGCAATCAGCACAAAGGGACGCCTTGCGCACAGCGTGGCGGATGCCAGCGCGCGGAGCATCCATTCGTACATGGTGCTCGTGACCTTCCTGCCGAGCTCGACTATGTTCACACTTCCCTTTTCAAGACCGCCCCCAAGCATCTTGTCCAGGTCGGGATGCCCCATTGGGATCCTTGCCTCGGCCTTAGGCGTCCCCCTCTTGGGCATGTCTCTGGGCGGAGAATATGAGAACACAGGTATGACTCGGAACCTAGCTCCGTCCAGCGTGAATACGTGGCTTGGCCTGCGCCTCGGAATTCCCCTCATCTTCTGAACGTCCATGTATCTAACCGTACGACCGCGCATCTGCTCATCCCTAAGCCTCACCATACCATCAACGAGGAAACCCAAGGATGCCGAGCTTCTGCCCTCGGCCACAAGAAAGAGCTTGGTACGGGTATATCGAGCAGCCGAAATCAGCACAGGTTCCAGCTTGGCAGATTCAACAGAATCAAGCGTTCGGAGGCCGTCTAGGCTGTCGATGACTAGTGTGCCTGACGGCCTCGATGCCATTATGCGGATGATCGCCTTCCCAATAGCTGGAAGTCCCGAGAGAGAGCCAAACCTGTTCCTCAGAAGAGACTCCACTCTTGCCCCCTCGGCACTTGTTCTCTCGCCTTGAGGCGCGAGTGCGCGGCGGGTTATCTCTTCCAGTTCGTTCGGATCGAGCAGATCCTGCAAGCTCCCGCCCTCGTTGAGCCATGGAAAATGCTCACGGAGGAAAGAAGCGGTATTTCTCGTCGATGCGTACACGCCTTCATGAGAAGCGACCAGGATTTCCAGTCCGAGAGTAGTCTTTCCTGTTCCAGGAGGGCCGTATATAAGTACAGTGTAGCCCTCCGGCAGGGCCATAGCCTTAATCAGTTCGCTAGGCAGGTGGGTGGGTACTCCGTATCCATTCTCCTCCAGCTTCTCGTTCTTTGTAGACAGGCCATGGGTGGTTTCTTCTGGCTTCCCTCTCCCTCTCGGAGGCGAAAAACTGCGATATTTCGCGTAGTTAAGCAGCCCCTCGGGCGATGGAGGCAGCTCCGCGCCGCCACTTTGCCTGTGGTCAGCCCGATCCAACGTGAAGCGGTGTCTCCAGAAGTTAAAAAACGAATTCGGGAAACAACTTGAGATGTTGCGATCTCTCCATTATCGACTGTCGGGAGGGCCAAGAGCTCATAGAAGCCGGGCAAGGTGTTATGGAAGATTTCCGCAAAGCTGCCGTGGAACAAGTTGTCGTGAATCAGACGGTCAGCAAGATGGAGAACATCGGTAACGTGAAGGACATCGATAACATGAAGGAGTCGTCCCAGATATCCATTGGGCAAGCCACACTTTATAAACTTCTGCACCTCTCATTTCAGGTAGGACGTCCTGACGAGGTGGAGCATTCCTCCATCCGCCCACAGAGTACCAGTACCCCTTCACTTCGAAATCGATTATCTCTCTTCTTTCACGACGACGGGGTTCTGCGCTGCCGTCATCTTGAACCTTCTTGCTCTTCCGAGAACTACCCAGCGCAATGGACGGGAAAAGCAAGGTCAAGTGTCGAGTCTAACCCCAAAGCGTAGGGCCCTATGTCCATCCCATTACAGCCAAGTGGCGTGCTCGCCCATGCGGGTTGTTGAAGGCAGGATCCTGAGGCACTACTTGTTCTTACTCGTTCGATGTGCGACCGAAGCATTAAATAGAAAACTCCGCCTCGGTGGGGTATATATGGATGGCAGTCAGGCCTTCGTCCTGATCTCTGTCAAGATAGGGAAGACGGTTGAGGTGAGGGACAAGCTCCTGCAGATACCCGAGGTTAAGGAGGCGTATTGCGTCATGGGCCCCTATGACATAATCTGCCGCCTCGAAGCCGAGAAGCCTGAGGAGATCCCTCGCATCGTGCTGAACTCTATCCATCCCATCGATGGCGTCACCGATACCGTGACGGCAACGGTGTTCACCCCGTGAAGGCTACGGTGAATCTATGGGGTACAAGGTTTACAGGTGTGAGAGCTGCTGGTCGGAGATCTGGGTCGACGAGTCGGTAAGGGAGAAGCCGATAGCCTGTCCCAAGTGCCGAGGGATGCTTGTTCAGGACCGGGTCGACGAAGAACCTCAGGGCGACCGGTACGACTGCCCGACCTGTGAAAACTCGTTCTACAGCAAGGAGCCGCCGTTCAAGTGCGCGTTCTGCGACCACAGCTTCCGCAGGGAGTACTCCTACTTCTAGCCCGGTCTCGGTCTTAAAAAAAGGGGGATGCCGGGGTCCTCGGCCGTTCTGGGCCTTTACATTGGGGGCATTCCGCCCATTCCGCCCATTCCACCGGGCCCGCCGGCAGGAGGCTTCTTCTCCTCTTCCTCCTTCTTAAGCTCCTTCGCGGATATGACGTCGTCGATCCTCAGTATCATGCAGGCGGCTTCGACGGCAGACTTGATGATCTGCCTGTTTACCTCGGCCGGCTCGACAACCCCAGCCTTGAACATGTCTGTGACCTTTCCCTTGAAGATGTCTATCCCCATCTGGGGTCCCTTCGTCTCGTTCTGGGCTACTAGGTCCTGGACGATGTCAATGGGGTCAAGGCCGGCGTTCTCAGCGAGGCTCCTAGGAACGACCTTCAGTGCCTCGGCGAAGGCCGAAACGGCGAGCCCCTCCTTGCCTCCTATGCTTGAGGCGTAGTCCTCTATCGCCCTCGACAGGGCTGTCTCGACTGCGCCGCCGCCAGCCACTATCTTGTTGTTCTCCAGCACGGCTGCGACTACTGATACCGCGTCGTGGAGAGCCCTCTCTATCTCGTCGACGACGTGCTCGGTTCCACCCCTTATGAAGAGGGTGACTGCCTTGGGGTTCCTGCAGTTCTCGATGAAGATCATCTCGTCGCCGGCTACCTTCCTCTCCTCTACCAGGCCGGCCGATCCGAGGTCATCCTTGGTCAGGTCATTTAGGTTCGTGACGATCCTGGCTCCGGTGGCACGGGCCAGCTTCTCCATGTCGCTCTTCTTAACCCTCCGGGCGGCGAGGATGCCGGCCTTGGCCATGTAGTGCTGGACAAGGTCATCTATGCCCTTCTGGCAGAAGACGACGTTGGCGCCCACCTGCTTGAACTTCTCGACCATGTCCTTGAGCATCCTCTCCTCTTCGCCGAGGAAGTCCCTAAGCTGGTCAGGCGTGGTTATCTTGATCTCCGCATCGGTCTCCGTCTCCTGGACCTCGAGCTTGGCGTCGACCAGGGCTATCTTGGCTCTCTCCACCAACTTGGGCATTGCGGGGTGGACTACCTCCTTGTCTATGACCATGCCGTTGACCAGCTCGGTCTCAAGGACGCCGGCGCCCTGCTTCTTCACCTTGTTTATCATGTCGACGTCTACTTCTGTCCTGTCGCCCACCTTTTCCGCCACTTGGCGCGCTGCCTTCACTGCCAGCTTGGCCAGGTGGTCTCTCGCTGCATCCGCCGCCTTCCCGGTCATAGAAGTCTTGGCGATGTTTACCAGGGTCTTGGTGTCGGACGGGTCGACCTCCTTGGCGATCTTCTCTAGTTCCTCCAACGCTTTCTCGGCGGCCAGCCTGTATCCCCGGACGACCACGGTGGCGTGCACGTCCTGGTTCATCAGGTCCTGGGCCTTCGAGAGGAGCTCGCCGGCGAAGACCACGGCCGTTGTCGTCCCATCCCCGACCTCCTCGTCCTGGGTCTTGGCGATCTCGACGATCATCTTTGCAGCCGGGTGCTCGACATCCATCTCGTCGAGGATGGTGGCACCGTCGTTAGTTATGGTGATGTCGCCGAGACTGTCGACCAGCATCTTGTCCATGCCCCGAGGGCCGAGGGTCGTCCTCACTGCTTCTGCTATTACCTTGGCAGCGAGGATGTTGTTGGACTGAGCATCGCGACCCCTTTTCCTCTCGGAGCCCTCTTTGAGTATCAGAACAGGTGTACCGCCTAGTTGAGCAGCCATAGAACCACCTTTGTATCTGACTGCTTTATCGGTTATATATAAAGCTTTTCACATCTTTGCTGTGTTGCATAATTCCTATTCCTAAGCTTGATTGATGCCTCTCCCATCCGCCTCGCTTCCCTCCCGTCTCCCGCCGAAAGCTTTATATGTAGCTACAATGTAGCTACACATATGTGTGGGAAGAAGGCCGCTGAACAACCCATGAAGATAGAGATGCTCGGCTACGAGGTCGTCGAAAAGGTGGCCATGCCGAGCGGTAACTCCAGCAGGATATACCTCCCTGTTGACTGGAAAGGAAAACGCGTGAGAGCTGTGAGGCTGGAGAAGTAAGAAGACAAGACCAGAGACCCAGAGACCCAGAGACCAAAGACCAAGGGAGATGCGATGGTCCCCAAAGCGTCCAAAGCGCCCAGAGAGAAGAGATGGGGCCACTACAAGGACAGACGTGACTGGAAGCAGTACAACGAGCGGCTCGTGAAGCGCGGCGAGATGTACCTCTCCCTGGACTTTCTGGGATCGTGGGCCGAGAACCTGGGCAAGATGAACAGGGACAAGGTCGGTGCCCCTTTCAGATACCCAGAGCCGTTCATAGCCTTCCTGGGTTTCATCCACATCATGCTCATGGTGGACTACCGCGGGCTGGAGGGATTCACCCGCGGGCTTGGAAAGTTCGCTTCGGTGCCTGTGCCGGACTACTCCACGATCTGCAGGCGGGTGAATGCCCTGAGGCTGGGTATCACCGAAACCCTGCTGGATCACGAGGGGGAGGAGGTGGTGATATCCCTGGACAGCTCGGGGATAAAGGTGTCAAACCGTGGGGAGTGGATGCGCGAGAAATGGAAGGTGCACCGAGGCTGGATCAAGGTCCACCTGGCGGTTGACACGGACAAGAAGCAGTGTGTCGCGATCGAGGTGACGGATGAGAGCGTTGGCGACCAGAAACGGTTCAGTTCCCTGGTGAAGGAGGCTGATGGCAACATCCGCCTTAAAGGAGGCAGGGTGGTGCAGGCCAATGCCGACGGGATCTACGATACCAGGGATAACTTCAACACCCTGGACGAGATGGGGATCATCCCGGGCGTCAAGATAAGGGAGAACGCCAGCACGCGTGCTAGGGGATGCTCGCTGAGAAAGAGGCACGTCCGCGAGTACAAGGAGCTGGGATACCAGGGGTGGAGGCGCAAACACGGGTACGGGTATCGTTGGCGCGTGGAGGGAAGTTTCTCGGCTGTGAAGCGGCTTGCGGGGGAGTACGTGGCGGCCATAAAGAAGGCCAACATGTTCAGAGAGGTGACCATGAAGTTCTTGTTCTACAACTCGATCATAAAGTATGACACAACCGGGCAACCGCTTTGGACAGATGGTCAGATGGTTCAGACGGTCCAGACGGTCCAGCAGAATGGCTCATCATGAGTAGCTTGGTTATCGGCGGAGGGCGTGTTCAGACTGTCAGAACCAGAAAGTGATGAAACCACACTGTCCAAAAACCGAGGGCAAAACCAATTATGCAACACAGCAGATATCTCGGCATATTCAAATGACCCTGACCGTGAAGCACGTCCCATCTTCGTGTTCAGAACCCCGACCTATTCTTGGGAGTGCGGACCCACCTGGCGTGCTACGGCCCGGCCTCCAATCTGGAGTCGTGACCAGTCCCGTTAACATTTTTATTATTCTGTCTGGGATGGGGAGTTGTCGATTCCGAGTCGACCCCGATGGCTTCATGGACATTCTTCTCCTATGCCTCGGTAGCTTAGCTGGTTGAGCGGCGGATTCGTATCTTCTCGCGGAGGATCCGCAGGTCGTGGGTTCGAATCCCACCCGGGGCTTCAGACCCAAAGTATAGAAGCACTCCAAGCGTCTGCCTCATGAAATACTGACAAACAATCCAAAAGCCGTTGAAAGAAGGATTTCACCAGTCATACCACTCTCGCCGACCTAGTTTCTGGCGAGATCGGTGCAGACTGATAGATTATCTCGCCAGAGACACGTACTTCGCTGGATTAGGTTGCGGTCCGAACATAGAAGGCCTGCTGGCTAACGTAGGAACAATGAAAGATGACCAGGGTTTCCTCAGACTTGCCGTGGATCTGGACGCGTGGAATGTGATCACCATGGAGATTGAATAACGCAACTGTCCAAAAACGCTTCCTTCTGGCAGGACGACATGGATTGGCATGGATGCCTGCGCCATTCGAAAAGGTACACACTGGGAGCTGTGCTCTCACCATATGTTAGACAAGAAGGGGATGGGAACCCAAGTCAACGTGGAAGATGTCAAGGGCAGACGCCAATCAAAAAAGCCCGCACGCCACAGGTTCACCTACCAGGAGCAGTCGCGCCGCTTCTCGTCTCTTTGTGTCGGGTGCTTCGCTTCGCCTAATCGAGATTTTCTTTTCAGGTCTATTGTGCGTGACCCGTTCAAGGAGAATGACCACTTTCGTGGTTGCAGATCGCAACAGAAATCTAGACTATTAAAGAAAGGGGGCAGCGCCATGTTTAGGCCCGAACCCGCATCCCCAACTGCCCTCGCGAACCACTCCTATTCCCGGGCCGTAAATGGGCCCGCATTGCTGCTGAGGATGAATACTTGGTACGACAATAGGTCCTATAGGTCCTAGGCATATACACTCTCATGGATC
>CAYWSC010000100.1:0-7111 GCA_964460695.1 Hadarchaeota archaeon (SeqCode) | reverse complement strand
AGGAGACGTATCCTGCCGGTCTGCGGATCCGTACGCGCCTCGCAAAGATGTTCACAGGCAACAAGGATGAGGATCGGTACCATGCAGAGCCATAGTATCCTTGTCATCGGGCGGAAACCTCGCTTCTGCAATATAAATCATAGGGCTGGTTCTACCCCTCCGAGAAAAGGGGCTGACCATTTAAGAAACCCCCTTTCCAGCTCAGTCCAAGGTGTATTCGATGGCCATCAAGGTCGGCTTCATCGGATGTGGAAATATCTCGAGGGGCCATCTAAAGAGGGTAAACGACAATCCCTCCGCCCAGGTTGCTGCGCTCTGTGACAAGAACAAGCAGGTCCTGAAGGAAAGGGCGAAGATAATCGGGAGGAAGCTTCCCTTCTATACGGACTACGAAGCCATGCTCGCAAAGGAGGAGCTGGATGCCGCGATCATCTGCACGCCTCACACCCTCCACTTCAAGCAGGTCAAGGACTGCCTGGAGAGGGGCTTACATGTCCTCGTTGAAAAGCCCATGGTGTGCAAGGCCGAGCATGCTCGAATTCTCCTGGAGACATCCTCGAAACGAAACAGGATTCTCATGGTCTCCTACCAGAGACACTACGAGCCCAAGTACCTGATGGCGAGGAACATGATAGAGAGAGGCGACCTCGGCGACGTCTTCTTCGCCTCCGCGTATCTAAGTCAGAGCTACGTTCCCTACACCAAGACGTGGAGAGGAAGAATGGACCTGGCCGGAGGTGGCGAGCTCATGGACAGCGGCAGTCATATAGTCGACATAGTCTGTTGGCTCACCCAGCTTCAACCGGTCGAGGTCTCCGCTCTCATAAGCAATCAGTTCGCGGAGAGAGAGGAGGTCGACATCCTCTCCTCGGTTTCGATTCGCTTTGACAACGGGGCAATTGCCTCGATCTCGATAAACGGAAATGCCCCCTGGTACGAATCCCTACTGGTCTCCGGCACCCGCGGAACGTTAAGCTTCGCCGACGAGACGAGGTTGAGGCTCCCCGACGGGAAGTATGCGGATCTACCGCAGATGCCTAAGGGTAGCTCTCCGGACGACAACTTCATAGCCGCAATCCAGGGGAAGGAGAAGCCACTCTCGACAGGGGAGGACGGGCTCAAGGTTGCTCTGATCACAGAGGCGGCATACCTTTCGAATGCCGAGAGAAGGGTGGTCAGGATAGACGAAGTCTGATCTGCCTCGGCTAGATAACCCACTCTATGAGAGATCTGCTCCTCGGATCCAGATCCCTGAGGTCAGGTATCTCGTATCTGTTCCCATGAACATCCGTGATTATCACCCTTGAAAGTCCCAGTATCTTTATCGAGTTCAGTCCATGTATCTCGAAATCCCTGTATCCGCGGTCTGTCTCGACTGAGAAGTCCTTGACCCCCCCGTAAACCTCCTTCACGCTGAGAACCCTCTTGATCTTCGGCATGAAGTATGCCTTCTCCAGCTCCTCGCGGAGAAGCTGCCTCGAGGACTCGTCCAGCTCGTTTATGTCTCTTATTATCCCGATCTCCTTGTCGTCCTCGTCGAAGAGGCAGATGTACTGGTCAGGCGCCGTCAACGGGAACGATCTAGCGGCCCTGTATATCTGCCTCTCCCTCTCGCCGTCCTTAAGCATCAACCTGCCCTTCTCGTCGCGATAGATCTTGATCGCTTTCGAGTCGAGCATGCCCTCGATCAAAGGCTCCACCCCGCTACACCGCCCTTGCCTTCGCTATCTCCGACTGCATCCTGACCAGCTTGGCGTATACGCCGTTTTTCTTCAGCAGTTCCTCGTGGGTGCCCATCTCGACTATCCTTCCGTTGTCTAGGATAACCAGCTTGTTGGCGTTCCTAAGGGTGGACAACCTGTGGGCTATAGCTATCGTAGTTCTACCCTTGACCAGCCGTTCCAAGGCCTCTTGGATCATGCGTTCTGTGACCGTGTCCACGCTCGATGTCGCCTCGTCAAGGATGATTATGCTGGGCTTGTTTATGATCGCCCTCGCTATGGATATCCTCTGCTTCTCTCCGCCGGAAAGTTTGGCACCCCTCTCCCCAACTTCGGTGTCGTATCCGTTGGGAAGTCTCATGATGAACTCGTGGGCGTTAGCCGCCTTTGCCGACTCGATTATCTCCTCCCTAGTAGCGTCAGGCCTACCGTAGGCTATGTTCTCGGCAATCGAGCCATGGAATAGGAAAGGCTCTTGGAGCACTACGCCTATCTTCTCCCTGAGAGACCGTTGCTTGATCTTTCTCAGATCTATGCCGTCTATGGTTATCCTGCCCTCATCGGGGTCGTAGAACCTGCATATCAACTTGGCAAGTGTGGTCTTGCCGGAGCCACTGGCACCGGCCAGACCTATCATCTCACCTGGCTCTATTCTGAGATTTATGTCCTTTAGGACCGTTTTCTCAGGGCTGTATGAGAAGGAGACGTTCTCTATCACTATCTCGCCCTTGACCTCTCTCAGCTCTACTGCGTCCCTCGCGTCCTCGACATCTGGGCGGGAGTCCAGTATCTCGAATATCCTCTCCGCCGCTGTGGCAGCAACCTGGACCTGGTCCGTTATCTGGCTCAGCCTCTGAACGGGCCCATAGAACATCCAGAGGTAGGAGACGAACATGACCATGTCTCCGAGCCTCAGGGCGTTGTTTGCAACCATGTGGCCTCCTCTCCAGTAGACAAAGACAGCACCGAAATACATCAGGAGGCCCATTCCCGGGAAGAACAGGGAGCGCAGTCTATAGGACCTCATGTCTGCCCTGAAAAGCTCGTTGTTGTTGGCGCTGAACTTGCCCACCTCTCGGTCTTCCTGCGCAAAAGCCTTGACAACAAGGATGCCGGGGATGGTGTCGGCGAGAACGGAGTTGAGCCTTGCCCACGTCCTCCATATCCTGTGGTAGACGCCGTGTATCTTCTTGGCGAACACCGTGGTTCCCAGCACGAGTATGGGCACGGGCAGCAGGGAAACCGCCGCCAGTCTCCAGTCGATGGTGAACAAAAGAACCCCTATGGCAAGCAGGGTTATCATGTCCACGATGAGCTGCTGGGAGCCGTAGACCAGGAACTGCCTTACGTTCGCGCTGTCATTGGTCACCCTGGACATCATGTCGCCTGTCCGCCTTCTGTCGTAGAAGCTCAGCGACAGCATCTGGAGGTATCTGAAGACCCTCGTCCTCATGTCGTATATGATCTTCTCGCCGAGCCATCCCATCGTGTAGGTTCGCAGGGCAGATGTGGCCGATATGCCGACGTAGACGAGAAGCAAAGTTATCGGAACCGTCGTTAGGAGCTGTGGACCACCCGTTCCGTAGCGAAGGTAGTTTAGCAGATCTCTGAGAAGCATGGGAGGGACGAGAGGCAAGAGGGATACCGCGACCGTTAGCCCGAAGCTGACTGCTGCCACCTTCCAGTACGGCTTCATGTACCCGAGCAGCCTTCTGAAGACCTTCTTCTTCTCGATGCAGTGCGGGCAGACACTCGTCCACCTAGGCAGGACACGACCGCACTTCGGACACCTGTTCTCCTCGGCGACACCGGATTCAAATTCCTCGGCCCCGTTGAGAGGCTTCGCTATGCCCTTGATCTTGCCGTTGCCATTCCCGTTCGCCTTCAGAAGTCCAACCGCCTGCCTGGCCAGGTCGACGAATTCCCGAGACTGCGTCTTCGAGAACTGAACGACCTCCGAGAAGTTGCCTTCAAGATCTTCGAGGACCAGACTCCCGCTACCAGCGAACTCTCTAACCTCGATCGAGTTTATCTTCTTGAACGGGATCTCAAAGGAGACAGATCCATCCCTCTCGATGACGAGGACCCTCTTCTTGGTGAGAATGACCCAACGCTCGCCAAACCTCTGGCTAAGATCGATGTCGGCTAGAGCCGTTGCCTCGACAGTCTCGCCGCCTGCAAGAAGGGATTTCAGCGACGAGAGAACCTGGCGTGGCATTCTAGCATAGTCGATCATTGTTCAATCACCTGAATGGAAGCCCGTCACGACCCCTAGCTGGAGGGGACGAGTTGATCGTCGAGCAATCGAGAATGACCTGGGATATAGTCTCCAAGCTTAGTGTCATCAGAAGACCCCCGAGAGGGTGTGTTACGTCCCTTAAGGACGCGCCTGGAGCATACCCAGACCTCCGCTAAACCCGCCCATTCTATCTGGGCATGTTAGAAGAGCAATCCACTTGTGCGGAGATCCTTTCATGCTCCTCGAATTCAGCGAGTAACCAAAAATGCTTAAAAATGTATCCGAAACGGCCTCCGAGTTACGCAATGTGATAAGCATCCTCGCAGAAATTTGAAATTCCAAGAGCTATAGAGAGATTTATTTGCTACACAATGACACGCTGCGTTTCACCGCGGAGAACCCAACGCGCTCCCCATGCCAGGCCGTAAGCACGTACTTGGCAGCTTGACCGTTCAACACCATCAAGATTAGAAATATTTATAGAAGGAAGGCTGGATATAAGCGCCAGTTATTTAGGGTGATTGGATGCCCACCGTTGTCCAGACCATTCAACGAACTCCTATCGAGCAGCAGAGCGTCGAGATGGTTGAGAGAAAGGGGCTTGGCCACCCGGACACCCTGGCTGATGGCATGGCGGAATCCGTATCGGCTGCCTTGTGCAAGGAATACCTGAAGAGGTTTGGCGTAGTACTTCATCACAACACCGACAAGCTCGAGATCGTCGGAGGAGAGGCAACCGTAACCTTTGGTGGCGGTGAGATAGTCCGTCCGATCTATGTCCTACTATCCGGAAGAGCGACTCGTGTACACGGCGAAGAGATACCGATACACCAGATTGCAATAGATGCAGCGAAAAAATACATGCACGGGGTCCTGAGAAACCTGAAACCAGAGAATGTCACCTTCGAGTCGAGAATAGGACAGGGGTCCGCCGAGCTGGTCGACGTTTTTGAGAGAAGGTCCAGTATCCCGAGGGCGAACGACACCTCCATTGGAGTTGGCTACGCCCCGCTATCCGAAACGGAGAGGCTAGTGCTCGGCCTTGAGAGGCTCCTCAACTCCCCAGACTTCAAGAAGCGCTTTCCCGAGCTGGGAGAGGACATAAAGGTGATGGGTCTGAGGCAGGACAACTCCATCACTCTTACCGTTGCGGGCGCATTCGTATCCACAATGATACCGGATTTGGACCACTACATATCGCTCAAGGAAGAGGTGACATCGGAGATAGAGGATTACGTCTCGGACAACGCCGAGAGGGAAACCCGAGTCTACATGAACGCTGCTGACAACTACGAGAAGGGGAAGGCATACCTCACCCTAACCGGGACCTCTGCAGAGGCCGGAGACGACGGAGAAGTCGGCAGGGGAAATAGGGTAAACGGGCTGATCACTCCGAACAGAGAAATGAGCTTGGAAGCCGCTGCTGGGAAGAACCCCGTCAACCACGTCGGAAAGCTCTACAACGTGCTGGCAAGCCGCATGGCATCTGATGTACATGACGCCTCTGGTAGCGAGGTCTACGTCAAGATGTTGTCCCAGATCGGGAAGCCGATCGACCAACCACTAATGGTGAGCGTGGAGCTGGTGGGAGATCCGCATTGCCCTCAGTCCGACATCGAGGCAATCGTCGACGAGCACCTCTCGAACATTTCCAAGCTGACCGACGAGATCATCCAGGGGCGAATACAGCTATTCTAGCATTTCGCCCCCTTCAGAGGCCCCCTGCCTCGCGCTACACGTGCAATTTATAACCGAATAGCTCACCTCGGGCGGGGTGGGATGAAATATGGCGAAGCTTGAGGGGGCGTTTACCGCTCTGATAACCCCGTTTAGAAACAATGGCGCGGTTGACGAGGAGGGCCTACGTAGGAATGTTGACTTTCAAATCGAGAAAGGGATAGATGGCGTGGTGCCCTGCGGAACGACTGGAGAGTCCGCCACCCTCAGCCACGAGGAGCATAAGAGGGTAATCGAAATAGTGGTCGACCAGGTCAACGGCAGGGTTCCCGTCATCGCGGGGACAGGCAGCAATTCGACTGCCGAGGCCATCGACCTCACGAAGCACGCCTTCGACGTCGGTGCAGACTACTGCCTTCTCGTATGTCCCTACTACAACAAGCCAACCCAGAAGGGCCTGCTTGCCCATTTCAGAACGCTTGCGTCAGAGGTTGACGGGGGCCTAGTTCTGTACAATATTCCCTCGAGAACAGGCCGAAACATGGAGCCTCAAACCGTCATCGAGCTTGCCGAGCTGGACAACATCGTCGGGATAAAGGAGGCCAGCGGCAGCATGGAGCAGATCATGCGGATTATCAGGGAGGCGGGAGAGAAGATCACCGTTCTCTCGGGTGATGACATGATGACCTTCCCGATACTAGCGCTGGGCGGAAAGGGGGTCATCTCAGTTGCCTCCAACATCGTCCCCGACCTGATCCACCAGATGGTGTTTTCCTTCCTTGAGGGAAGGATCGAGGAATCGCGGCAGATCCATTACCGCCTCATGGACTTCTTCAAGCATCTCTTCCTCGAGACGAACCCAGGCCCTGTGAAGGAGGCTATGAACATCCTAGGAATGCCTGCGGGACCCCTTAGACTCCCAATGGTTTCTTGTGAAGAGAAGACGGCCGAGATACTGAGGGATGACCTGAGGAAGCTCGGGCTGCTATAGGCCAAGCCATGTACAGGTGGAGACCTGTCCCTTGAACTCAAGAGAGCGGCTTCTAGCCGCCATTAGAGGCGAAGAGCCAGACACGGTTCCCGTAGGTCTACACTGCATCGACACCTACCTCCCTCACATGGCAAAGTTGCTGGGAAGACCCATATCCGACCTAGAGGCCCTGAAGATGCTCGGTCTGGATCCAACTCTGTACAGGGGATACTCGAGGGCCGAGAAATCTCCTGAGTGGAGGGAGAGGGAACAGGTCGTTCGAAGGGACGGAGACGGCACCGTCGTCAGAAAGATTATCGAGACTCCACGCGGAGTACTCACAACCCTTGAGAAACGCACCCAGATAACTACCTGGACCATAGAGCCGCTTTTGAAAACGGCTGAAGACCTGGAGCTTCTCCGCTTCAGGCCCCTTGAGGTCCCGGATCCTAGCCGGTATCGTGACGAGTTCAAGGGACGGGAACCAGAGGGGATCGTCAGGGT
>CAYWSC010000099.1:6032-7158 GCA_964460695.1 Hadarchaeota archaeon (SeqCode) | reverse complement strand
GGAGAGGCTTTATAACTCTGCGTCTGTCATAGGAAGGGACGCTCGAAGGATCCTTGTTGCTCTCACAAGAAGGCCGCTCGGAGGGACGCACGATGGAATATGTCGTTGAAGCGCTCTCGCTGAGCAAGAGATACGGAGACGTGGTTGCGGTTGACCGGCTCGAGCTTGCCGTGGCGGAGGGCGAGATATACGGCTTGATCGGTCCTAACGGGGCAGGCAAGACCACCCTGGTCAAGATGCTCGTCGGGATTCTGAGGCCGGACCGAGGCGAGGCCAGGGTTCTTGGAAAGCCGACGACGGACAAAGACGTGAAGGCGAACATAGGCTATATGCCCCAGGAGAGGGCCATCTACCAGGACCTCACCGTCGAGGAGAACATAGCCTTCTTCGGCAGGATAATGGGCGTTCCCCGCTCAAGGCTTGATGAGCAGGTGTCCCGGGCGATAGAACTGGTCGGCCTCGAGGAGAAGCGGAAGACTGTTGCGATGGAACTGTCCGGTGGAATGCAGCACAGGCTGTCACTGGCATGCTCTGTTGTGCACGATCCCTCTCTTCTATTCCTTGACGAACCCACCGTTGGCGTGGATCCAGAGCTTAGAGCGAGCTTCTGGCTCTACTTCTCAAGGCTTGCACAAGAGGGCAAGACCATCCTGATCACGACCCACTACATGGCTGAGGCGTCCCAGTGTATGAGGGTCGGGATGATGCGCAGAGGCGGCCTGATAGCAGAGGGCGAGCCGGGCGAGCTGGCCAGAAGGGTGGGCGCAACGGATCTGGAGGACGCCTTTCTCCGGTATTCGGAAGACCTTGAGGAGGGGAGTAGGTGAACGGGAGGACCCGAGCCGTCGCCTCGAATGTCTTCAATCGTCTGCGCCACGATAAGAGGACCCTAGGCATGATTGTCATGATGCCGGTGATCTTCATGGTCCTTTTTGGATTCGCCTTTGCCGGGGAGCCGAAGAACGTAGCGATGATCGTGGTGAACGACGATCGCAACATCTCCATTCCATCCTCAGCGGTCCCATCTTTGAAGCTCATCTTGGGAGACGTGCTGGGCAATCTCAGTTCGCATGTCAATCTCTCGTTCTCAGAACCCGTGATTGAGCGGCTGCGCCGCGACGAAACC
>CAYWSC010000099.1:0-5932 GCA_964460695.1 Hadarchaeota archaeon (SeqCode) | reverse complement strand
TCGTTCAAAGAGTACAGCCCCATGGGTCGGACCATGGAGTTCTTCACAACGGTGAATGCCTACGGCGAGGAGGCCGAGTTCATAGACTTCTTTGCACCGGGAATTATGGTACTCGCCGTCACGATGATAACCGTCATCCTCACAATAATCTCGTTTGTCAGGGAGAGAAATGCTGGGACCCTGGCGAGGATGTTCGCCTCGCCGATGACTTCGGGGGAACTCGTCGCGGGCTATGCCATCGCCTTTGGGATAATAGCGGCCCTTCAATCAACCGAGCTACTCGCACTCGGAGTCTTATTCTTCAACATACACATCGTGGGCTCCACCATCCTCGCGCTTGGAATTATCGTCCTGCTAGCCCTGGGGATCCAAGGACTCGGAATACTCCTCTCCACCCTTGCCAAGACCGAGTTTCAGGCAATCCAGTTCATACCCCTGGTGATGATTCCCGTCCTCATCCTTTCCGGCATCTTCTGGCCAGTAGAGTCGATGTCGTCCTTCTTCAAGCCAGTCTCGGCAGTGCTGCCTACGACATACGCTGTGAACGCGCTGCGAAGCGTCATTGTCCGGGGCTGGGGGCTACGCCAAGTCCTTCCGGACCTAGTCATCATCGCGGCCTTTGCCGGCCTCGTCTTGCTCGCGGCCGTCCAAGTGATGAAGCGCAAGGCCATGAACCTCTGACGACACCATCGCTGAGAGAATGACGCCCGGAATTCAAATCGCCGCCCGGGACTTGAGCCTTGATCGCCCGCCGCATTGTCACCCCAGCCTTTTGACCCCTCGGGAGGTTAGACGCCCCGAAAATCCCAACGTCGTCTAGCAAGCCATAGAAGAATAGAAAGCGGGGAGTGATCTGGGTCGCCGCCTGGCCGTACCTCAGCGTGAAGATCTCCACGGTGGGGATGTCTGAAAGGAAGAGCGACATACTTGAATTGCCGAAGTCGTAGTTTCTTCTCTTCATTAGTCTCAATTCGAGATAGCTCTGTTTCCGTTTTCCGCAAGGACGACTGCGGGGTGGTACCTCACGGAGCCTCGAGACATCTGGGATCGCGCGGCCCAGGTCGAGGTACCCGCGCGGCCCAGCCCATACTGATGACGGAATCCCCCTACAAGTCGACTGGTTGCTTGGGGCTAGACCTCCTCGGGCCCGATGCTGCCGTATGCCCAGGGCTTTTCCCTCTTCGCTCTGACCGCCTTGGACTTGGGAGGATTGAAGCCCGACAAGATCTCAACGCTTTTCTCCACAATGGCCTCTCCTGCCAGCGGCGTGAGGAAGCTGTGCATCCCCATCCTAGTCTCGTAGCCACCTCCGCTTGGCCCCATGGCCTCCCTCGTCGGCACGTAGCCCACGCAGCCGTTTGCAAGCTCGACGACGAAGGTGAAGGGAAAGCTCGACGCTTGCTTTATGCGCAGGCCGAGCTCGCAGAAGAGTTCAGCTGGGCTCGACACGAAGGCGGCGGGGCCGATCTGGATGGCTTGGATCTCACACGGGACGCTCCTCTCGAGTTTGAGCAGCTCGCTGAGTATTATCGTGTCTCGCGCGAAGACCCATTCTGGATTCTGCCTCGGCGTGGTTCTCTCCACCTCCTCCTTGGAACGCCTCAGCCTCTCCTCGGGTACCGGCCTTCTCTCAAGCTGGATAACCTCTCGGCTGGACTTTACCGGAGAGAGCTCCACTGGCTCCGCCTCCGCGATAACCTTCAGAGCCTCCGCGCCTACCTTCGTCCCCACCCTTCTACACCACTTCTCTCCGAATTCTGGCTCCCGCATATTCTGATTGTCGACCTGTGTCACATCGCCGCACGCGCCGTTGAGAAACACGACGACCGAATCTTGGCCCATCGCTGCTCTTACAGTCCTGTCGAGGTAGTAGGGCCAGTCCGCTGAAAAGGCCTCCACATTGAGCGTCGTTCCGTGGCATGCGAAGTTGACGACACATCCCAAGAATTTCCCTTCGGTTGACCATGCGCTGAGAACGCCCACATCCGGGTCTATAGGTCCTGCGGGCTCTACGATGTCCGGATTGCCCTTTCCCGGATGCGTCATCTGTCTGCCGTTTTTCATCTTGAATCTGCGGTTGAAGGAGACTGTCTCCTCCCTCCCGACGCCAACAGCACAGAGAGCCTCAACCTTATGCCTGTCGGCTAGGGTGACGGCTGATGCGATCCGTTCCGCTACGAACTCGATGTAGCTCGGGTCGGCGGCCGGTGCCGTATCCAGCAGCCTCCTCATAAGATCCTTGTCTTCGGATGCTCGGAGCACCATCTCTCTGTTTCCCGCCCATTCGACGGTCGGTCCGCCCTGGTGGTCGTGGCTGGCAGCAACCAATATGCTTCCAGCTGGTATCCCACTCATCCGCTCTGCCATCTCCCTCGCCATACGGACAGTGGAGGCCTTTATGGAAAGCGAGTCGACTCCTACGAGACCGACCCTTGATCCCGCCTCCTCGAACACAGCTGCCTTGACGTGGAGCGGGTCATGGACATCCCAGAACACCCTCTTCTCGAAGAAGCCTGGAGACTCCGAACCAAGCGGAGGAGTTATGTCCAGCTGGCAGAAGCCCACCTTCATCAGACCACCCGGACGGCTGGGAGGAGTATGACTGAAAAAGGTCTTGATCCTGTATCCGGCGTCAAATCTGTCTTAGGTAGGTTGAGCTCACCGCTCTGTAGAGCTTTCGTCTAATCATTACCGTCCAGAGAACGAAGCCGCAGAACAGGGCCGTGCCAGTCACAGCCATCCACTCTATCAGGTACGTCCAGAAGAGTGCCTTGTCCTTTAGGGCGATTGCCTCCCGTTCTATGTCTTTGAACCTCTTCTCAGCCTGGTTGCATGCCTCCAGCATGGCGGCGAAGTCCAGGTGGAGGTACTTGGGCAGTGCGCGTGCGATAATCGCGTCAGCCTCGTCGATTTGGGCCATGAGCGTGTTGGTGTTGGCGCCGAAGGCATCGCAAAAGTCTAGAAGGGAGAGGAGAAGGGACTTCCTCTGCTTTATCGAGAACATCTCGAACCTCACCTCGTGAACCAAATCAACATCCTGAGGAACAGGGCGGCGATCTAGGTAGATCATGAGGTTGGCGCCGAAGTCTAGGTAGTAACTCCAAGGAGTGCCGAAGTACATTGTGCACGTTTCACCCGTGAAGGCGAACACCTTTGCCCCTCGGTACTCCCACTCCACCATCGCTGGGTCGTGGGGGTGGCCCCCGCCTTCGACGTGGGCAAGCTCCTCCGCACCCTCCTTCACCTTGACCAGATTGTGGTGGAGGTTGTTCATGAATGGAGCTCTCTCCCGCCTCCATGGGATGCTTTTGATAAACTCGTGATCCCACTTGTCTATGACCAGCCTCAGGCCGCCCCTTGGATACTCGATCCATGTGTCTATTACATCCTCCGTCGGTAATAGCTGGCCTATGGCTGTCTCTCCCCAGTCGGGACGGGCGAAAGCCCCACCGAAGCTCTCCCAGCCACCAGCCATGAACAAGCCCTTCTTATCCTCCCTCACCGCCTTGGCCAGCATTTCGATGTACTTCGGCCCAACGGCGTTTCTGTTGGCGTTTGATAGCACGATGATATCGTACTTGCTTACCAGCTCGTTGTAGGTTCTGGGCATATACATCCTTATCATCCTGTAGACCTGTGGCTCTCTTGCAGCGGCCTGTATCATGCCCCATGCCGCCCAGTCCCTGAGGGTTGCCTGTACAAAACCTAATGAGAAAAGCGGATCCATCCTCATCTCCCAGAAGGGATGCGAGCGGGCAATGCACCCTACGTAAAGCACCCCTATTCGGCCATCCTCCAAGGCATAGCCAGATCCTAAGAAGAGCAAAACCGCTATGGCTACCCACCCTGGACGGGCAGATCTGTTCACGACTCTAGATGGGTTCTTCTTGACTTAAAGTTTTGCGGCAAAAGGATTCGGAGCTGGGCTTGCTAGCCGCTTGACTGCTCCGAGGTAGAATCGACGTCTCCTCTTTGCTCGTCGAGATCTAGAAGGCTAAAGATCCGTAGCAGAGGGGTTGACCTGAACCTAATCCCTCTCAAGCATGACTCTTGTAGAGGCCCTTGTGAGTAGATCTTTCTTCCAATCCATTCCAGGGGACTTGGAAGGGGACAGAAATCCAAAATCTTCAGGTCCTTTCCCACCCTCAACGCTTCTTCGAGAGCCCTTTTCTGGTCGCTCATCACTCGGAGGGAAAAGATGAAAAGGACCGTGTCGAACTGTTTGTCCTTGAAGGGGAGGTGTCTGGAGTCTGCCAGGCACACCTGGGCACTCCGTCTCTTCGCATGGCGAAGCATGGATATCGATGTGTCAACCCCGAACAGATTGAGCGTCTCGAGCCCTTTCTTGGAGATTGCGCTACCAATTCCAACCTCCAGTACCCTCCCTTCCAGCCGTTCCACCAGGATTTTCCTTGCCTTCCGCGAAAGGCCGACGGAGTCTACGAGGTCAACCATCTCGTATATTCTTGGATGCTTGTATATCCAGGGCACCATCCCGGTGATTGACTTCCTGAATCTACCTCTATCGTCCAACGGACCTCCCCATAGACACATTTGACGCTATCTCCACCCGGCCATCGCTCTTGTTCTCGATACCTATGGTGCCGCGAAAGACGTTGCCCAGTATGACGGCGGATGCAAGGCCATGGGTCAACACCACGCATCTCTTGTCCCTCCAGAAGGTGCAGCCTTGGACGATGGTTGAGCCGCCCCTCGCCTCGAGGGTCGGATTACCGTCGTCATCACGGCCCCATTCGGAGAAGTTGCACTGTGAGAATGACACAACCCCTGACCCCTCGATCACTGCGACTCGTTGAGCCGGGCCCCAGAAGCTATTGTTCGCCAGCTGAACGACGCCTTCAAAGCTCTCAGTCGTCCTCATAATGGCTTCGGATCCGCGTCCACCGACCCATTCCCCGTTCGTTATCAGAAGTCCGGGCCGCTGTGTTTCCTCCACGAGCAGGGCAGTCTTGGCCCAGTCAGCAGCGATCCCCAGGAAGTTTCCGTTGCAGGCTCCGTGGGAGGAGCTTGTAAACCGATACCCCACCTTGCAGCCGTAGGAGAACGTGTTCAAGTGGTACTCCCAGTCCGACCTCGCTATCACGAACGCCTCGCAGTTGTTCCAGAGGTACTCGATCAGCTCCTCCATGCGAGGCTGGCTCGAAAGCCCGGAGTCGAACCAGTAATGTGGATTGAAGTGGATGTTCTCTACCCTTCCTATGTCGGCGCATGCGTCGACGGATATGCCCTTATGAAGCGGCGAGCCGAAGACGTTGCGGACGTAGTGAAGCTGGTGCGGCTGTGTAAGATCGATTGCAAAATACGGATTCACTAGGGTAACGTCCATTATCGAGCAGTGCATGCCGCGTCCCCGTATCGTTGGCGGATAGGGTCTCACATCGGAAAGCGTTTGCTCGGGATACACCACGGTTAGTCCTCTGACGGCGGAGCTGGGTTCGAGCTGTATGAGGGGTGGGCCACGAGGATCGTCTCTACCGCCATAGGCATAAAGGATCGTTCCCCTGAGGCCCTTTGAGTGATGCGGCGACTGCCACGATCCGCATAGGATAACGCCGGTGGGAACGGTCAGTCCCCCGTCAAGACGGTACACACCTGCCTGGAGGGCGACCTCTCCTCCCTGAGATGCCAAGGAGTCGAGAGCCCGCTGTATCCTTTCCGTCGAGTCCGCGTTTGCTCGGGGCTCGACGCTTATTCTCTCCGTCACCTCTCTGTTGGGAACCATAGATGCAGCACCTCTTCACCTACACTACTAGGTTGAGCTTATGTACACGATCAGACATTCCTTTTAGCCCGAAGCTCAAAACGGCTATGCCGAGCAAGAGAGCGGCCAGCAACGGTCCTGTCTCGGGAATCTCCTCCGCTCCTGCGAGGATTCTCAAGAGGTACCTCTTCGTGTCCTCGTAGTCGTATC
>CAYWSC010000098.1:0-7216 GCA_964460695.1 Hadarchaeota archaeon (SeqCode) | reverse complement strand
GGTGTTGGCCGTGCTTCAACCCGGCGGCCGGAAGCAGAGCTCCACGGATCCCCGTTCCCACGCTCCGCTGGCATCATTCGCCAGTTTTGGCCTGGGAGGTTTCTGGTTGCTCGGCGGCGCGGCGGTCGCCTCCCTCGGTACCGTCTTTCTCTTCTTCGTTATCGCTTTGGTTTCATGCTCATCTCTCTCAAGGAAAAGCCGCATGGTCCTTTGGATCCTGTGGTGCGCCCCTTGGGCTATCCTGTACCTGGTCTGGCGATCGCCATCGTCTCCAAAGGTGATGAGCCTTGAAGCAATCTTTGTATCGTACCTCGTTCCCATCCTGATCCTTATTGTCACGGCTTTCGTTATTCTGCGAGTATGTAGCAGACAACAGCAGAGGCTCGCCGCGCAACGAGAAGTGAGAATACTGCTCCTCGCTGCCTTCGTGACGCTTTTCCTCGTCGTCGGATTGATCCTTCCGCAGGCATTTCCAAGCTACGAGGGGAGAGTAGACGACCTATCCTTTACCGAGACTATTCGGGGTATCAGAAAATCACCGGCATTCAGCTGGGCGGAGATGACAAGTGGTCCACTCCAGCTACTCGGCCTGCTCATCGACTTCGATTCTGAGAAACACGTTCGCTGGATCTCATTTGCCTTCAGATCGATAAGAAGCGAGCGGCGAGTGGTCTTTTACTCTAGGGGAGGAGGCAGGCTCGTCTTCAAGATCGGGAGGAGGCCGAAAAATCTGTGGGAGCCGCTCTTCGAGGAGGATGAGTTGGAGAGTAGCCTAAGGGCCTTAGACAAGAAGGGGCTATCGGGACTGGTGCAAGAAATCCTTCAACTGTGCCCAGAGGCGCATGTTGAGGGCTCCCCTCACCTGATTTGGCGGTTATATGTTGGGCCGGCTTCGGACTCAAAGGATCTTGAGATGGTAATACGAGCCAATCGAGAAAGCGGCACCGCTGGTCGAACAAGCATTAGTACAGTACTCGAGGCCCACTACCATCCAGAGAACGTAACCATGCGGTCAATTTCCTTGGCAGAGGACTGCTCAGGCCAATAGGTCGAGCCAAGAGTCCCTTGGATTCAAGACAGACGATAGGCCCTCAAGGAGGATAGCAGAAGGTCTGCTCCAAAGATCAACCCAAGGGACTCCTCCTCGATCCCTGAACCCATTTATCTTCTCGACTTCCGAGTGGGAGCGATGCGTGGAGCGGTCTTCCTAGGGAAGCTCCATCTCCGCTGGTGCGAGAGGTGCAACCTTCCCATCCTTGAGGAGGTTAGCTGCCCGAAGGGGCATGAGACTACCCCAGTCCCCCTCACTCCACCGGGCGACATCTACCCAGCATTGCGAGGCACTCTTTCCAACTTGAGGGAGATACTAGACCAGAACTACGGCTCTAACGTCGGAGCGAGGCTGTTCCCCGACGACAAAGTGGTCGTCGTCAACGACATCCCCTCTGAGGACAAGGCAATGGAGATCATACTAGATGGAAGGGTGATAGGGAGGTTCTTCTACAGCCCGGCGGAGGAGACCTGGACCTTTAAGCCCACGCTCGAGGGGGCGAGACGTCTCTCGCCGCTCTCCGAGAAGAAGAAAGTGGTCGTGGACGAGGGCGCATCTAGATCCATAATTGGCGGGTCGAGCCTCTTGGCGCCTGGAGTTCTCCAGGCCGACCCGAGCATCGTCCGGGGAGACGAGGTCATAGTGACGGACGAAAAGGGGGAGGTGGTGGCCGTCGGGTCGGCCAAGATGGACGGACGATCCATGGTTTCCGAGAGCCATGGCCACGCCGTCAAGATAAGGTCCTCGGCCCTCCCTGAGCCCGCCCGCGTACTGCCCGGCGGCCAGACCTGGAAAGACGCAGCCAAGGCGAACCAGGAGGTCCTGTCCAGGAGGGAGGCCGAGGCACTCGAGTTCATCAGAAAGCATGCAGCGGCGAATCCAGGCCGCGTGTGCGTTGCGTTTAGCGGGGGAAAGGATAGCCTCTGCACATTGCTTCTAGTGGCCCGGGCAATCCAGGATTTCAAGATCCTCTTCGTAGACACCGGGATCGAATTCCCCGAAACGGTGCAGTATACGTATAGGGCAATACGAGAGCTAGGTCTTGAGGACAGGCTCATCGTAGAATCAGTCGGGGACAGATTCTGGAAATCCATGGAGACATTCGGACCACCTGCAAGGGACGCACGGTGGTGCTGCAAGGTGTGCAAGCTCGGACCCACAACGTCAGTGATCCATAAGTTCTTCGGTGGACGGGTTTTGATGTTCGTGGGGCAGAGGAGATACGAATCAATTCAGAGGCAGTCGAGAAGGAGGGTATCGAAGAATCCGTGGGTCCCCGGGCAGACTGCTGCATCCCCCATTCAACACTGGACAGCGCTCCACGTCTGGCTGTACTTGATGAGCAGAGGGGTGTCCGTGAACCCCCTGTACGAGGAGGGCTACGCCAGGATAGGGTGCTTCATGTGCCCGGCCTCGGAGATGTGGCAGTTCAGATTGCTGGAGAGAACGCACCCAGACTTGTACGAGAAATGGACGCACCAGCTAGATTTCTCGATTCGTAGCAGGGCAGATCCGTCGCTAGATGTGGATGAATTCATAAAGAAGGGGCTCTGGAGGTGGAGGAATCCGCCCGGATGGGTAAAGAAGAGGGTGGCTACGTACGGATCGTTCGAGAAGATCCAGCGCCCACGCTACTCGAAGAAGAGGTCTGAAGACGGGGTCACCGTCTACTCGACGCTGAACCACACACCTGACCTGCAGAGGGTGGAAAACTCGATGCGAGCGCTCGGCCAGACTGTAAGCCACGAAGGCCGCGTCTCTGTTGACGCCCACGGAATCCATGTCTACGTGTCGTCTGATAGGAGGCTCCAGGTCGGGCCAACCGAGGATGAGTCCAGGGCGGTCGACATTCATGAGAAAGCTTTTTCCTGCATCGTGAAGGCAGACTTCTGCGTGGGTTGTGGAACGTGCGTCGGCGTCTGTCCGACACAATCAATACAGATCCGAGACGGCAAGGCCTGGATCGGGGAATCCTGTACACATTGTTCTTCGTGTATCAGCCTCTGCCCCCTCTTGACCTGGGCGCTTCGCACGGCCGCCAAGCCCTTCGGGTAGGTTTCTTGGATTACAATCGGTGGCGATGTGTATGTCAGCTGTGATACGGAAGGCGACTGTCCGCGACGCGGAGTCTATAAGAAGACTTGTCAATCTGTACGCCTCCCAAGGGAAGATGCTTCCAAGGTCTCTCAGCGAGATCTTCGAAAACATACGAGACTATCACGTTGCAGAGATGGGAGAGAGACTTGTGGGCTGCTGCGCGCTCCACGTCTTCTGGAGAGACCTGGCCGAGATCAGGTCGCTGGCGGTCCACCCCGAGGAGGTGGGAAAGGGGCTTGGAAGCAGCCTGGTACACCGCGCCTTGGAGGAGGCACCCTCCCTAGGAATCCGGAGGGTCTTCATTCTCACAGCCATACCCGACTACTTCTCCAGACTGGGCTTCAGGGAGACGGACCGGTCAAGGCTTCCCCAAAAGATATGGGTCGAATGTGTAAAGTGCCCCAAGTTTCCTGAGTGCGACGAGGTGGCGATGGTGATTGACATCTAGCCGGCGGCGGAGGATAGGTGTTGCTCTCTTTCATGGCGTTGACCCGGCGATCCTCAAGTATCTGTCGAATCACCTTCCATCGGTCTTCGAGCACTTCTCATTCATTCCCGTCGACGAGGAGATCCCAGTACAAACCATCAGTCCTAGGCGCTCGTGTCAGTTCCTGGCACACGATTTGCTGATGCCGCTTCGGGATGTCCTGCTTAGAGAGCGGCTTGACATCGCCGTTGGGCTGACGGACCTAGACCTCTTCGTATCGGGACTCAACTTCGTATTCGGACTGGCCCACCCAGGGCTAAGGACGGCCGTCGTATCCCTAGCAAGGCTTGACGAGTCGTTCTACGGTCGCCCCCCGAATGTAGCACTGCTAGAGAGAAGGGTCCTCACGGAGGTTGTTCACGAGGTCGGGCACATCCTGGGTCTTGGGCATTGTAGAAACCCCAGATGTGTGATGTTCTTCTCCAACTCGTTGCGCGACACGGATCTTAAGGGTCCTCTCTTCTGCGACGTGTGTCACGCCCACTTGGAGCAGGGTCAATAGGTTTGGGGTCACCCGCGTTGCTGTCCGACCATACTTCCCTTCGCCACGCCCTCATGAGACACTTGGCAATTCGCAGGGGCTCCGGCATCGTGTGTCCTCGAATACAACTTCTCACAAGTTCAACCGCCGCTCTAGCCTCAACCCTCCATCCCCGAGACACGTAGATGACGCCCCCCTCCCTGCCCGTTTTGATACGGACCGGGCTCCCCGGCTCTCCGCCAATGCTTTTCTGCGGCAAGAGGGGCCTCCTGGTCACCCCCACCGTCGCGATGTCTAGCAGTGCCCCTACGTGCCGGGCCATTCCGAGACGCCTCGGATGGTCTATGCCGCTCGCTGGGACCATCAATACATCGGGAGGAGAGGCTAGCATGTCGAGACACTTGACCAGTGCCGGACCCTCTCTGTATGCGAGGAACCCTGGCCGATACTCCATATCGCAGTCAACAAGGCCGCATGCTGCCTGGGACAACGAGAGGGCGGGATAGGTAAAGAGGGCTACTACGCTTCCGATACGCCCGCCCATCGAAGCCTGACTGCAGCCTGCAATCGTCCTAACCTCATCCAGCCGTATTGGCTTCCCCTCTTTGAGAGATGAGATTCGAGACTGGTCAGAGGCCAGTGACGAGAGTTCACCGGGCAGACTCAACCCCGAGAAACTACAGATTCACATTTAAATAGTAAATGCAGATGTGTTCTGCGGAGGGTCCGAATGAAGATCCTTGTTGATGGAAACGAGCTAGCAGAGTCCAAGATTCAGGAAGTAATGATTGATAGGGACAGCCAGTTCCCGCAGGTCCTCGTCGAGCTGAAAGGCGAGAAGAAGGTTGTCCTCGAGCTTTCGAAGGAGGAGTACAAACTACTGGGAGGAAGAGTTCTAGATCTTCTAGCCGATCCTGCTGATCAGGACCTCTCCTTCTACCTCACCTTGGCGAAGAAGAAGCTCTAGGAAGCTAGGAGGACTGCAGGTCGCGGGCGGCCTTGGAAACCTCGGCGAGGAGGGATTCTAGGTCACCCAGCTCCTGTACCAAATTTGCGATGTAGGTGTCAACCGCATCCGTCAACCTTGCCCCTTTCGGGGTAGGAACCAAGGCCCCCTCCCTCTCAAGCACCCGTAGGGAGTATCGCACCTGGTGAGGGGGGATGCCAGTCTCCTCGGATATTCGTCTTATCCCGACGGGACCCTTCCTCTTCAACACGCGGAGAACCTTCATGTGCCTCCTAAGGAGCTGTGCCTCCCTCTGCAGATTCTTCAGTATCATCCCCTCACCGTCGACCCCTTAGGACGTCGAGGACCGAATAGACCCCTGGCTGGGCGCCACAAACGAACCTAATGCACTCCAACACCCCGGACGCGTAGGCATCTCTACTCTGCGCCCTGTGAATCAACTCGATCCGCTCGCCCCTTCCGGCGAATATCACAGTATGCTCTCCTGCGACGTCCCCAGCACGTAGCGCCGCTATCCCTATCTCGCCCCTCTGCCTGGCGCCGCGCCCCTTGCGTCCCTCGACGATCTTTCCGTGGCCACCAATGGCTTCGGAGATTATCCGGGCAATCTTAAGAGCGGTTCCAGACGGCGCGTCTATTTTCTGGTTGTGGTGGATCTCCATAATCTCGACATCGTAGCCCGGTAGCATGGACGCAACTAGCTTGCATGCCTCGAAGAGTACGTTGACCCCGAAGGACATGTTCGGGGAGATAACCGCGCGAATCCCTGCGTCCCGGATCGCAGTGAGTATGCTGTCCATCTGCTCCTCTGAGTGGCCCGTCGTCCCCATCACAATGCTCAAGCCCAGCTTGGCAGCCTTCGAAACGTTGGCCACAGAGGCCTCGGCATTGGTGAAATCTACTAGGACCTCTGGAGACTCGGAGTGCACTAGCTCCTCCATCTTGCACGCAGGCCATACCTTCGCTCTTAGGCGACCCACGCCAGCCAGCTCGCCCACATCGCCTCCGATCTCCGGGTGGTCCTCCCTCTCTACGGCTCCAACAATCCTAATGTCCTCTGTTGACGATGCAAGCGCCGCTATCTTCTTCCCCATCTTCCCGAAGCCGGATAGGATCACTCTTGCCAGTTGATCGCCCCTACGCCGGGATCTGAAAAAGGTTAAAATATGTATGTGTGTTTCACTGTGTCTCGGTCACATGGCCCAGTTTCGTAGCATAGTTGTTGCAGGGACGTTCTGGCCTATCCACAAGGGCCACAGAGCCATCATGGAGAGGGCCTTCAACCTCGCCTCAGAGGTATTCATAGGACTTACCTCTGACTCGATGACCAGGTCTAAAGAGCTGTCCGAGTCGATTCCCCCATACGGCGAGAGGAAGAGGAGGCTCATCGCCTACCTCGCCGAAAGGGGGTACTTGCAGAGGGCGCACATATTCAGAATCGAGGACGAGTACGGGTTCGCAGCGGACTTTCCCAGCCTTGAGGCCATCGTGGTGACCCCTGAGACACTTGGCAATGCACAGAAGATCAACCGGAGGAGGGTTTCTAGGGGAATGAAGCCCCTTGAACTCGTCGTCCAAGAGATGGTTCTAGCAGAAAATGGGAAGCCGATATCCTCAACCCGGATAAGGAGGGGCGAGATAGATCCCGAGGGCAGGGTTCTCACGGGTCCCGGTCAATCTTCTCCATCAAGGCCTCGGTTCTAGCCCTCAGATCGCTCAGCGATCCATCGTTTTCGATCCTGTACTGTGCCCTCTCTATCGCCTCGTCCAGGCCCCATCTGGCCTCCCTTTCATCTCTTCGTCTCAGCTCTTCAAGAGTTCTCACGTCGTCTGCCCGTGACCTGCTCCTTATCCTTTCTAGACGGAGTTTTTCGGGGGTCCAGATCTCGACAAGCAGAACTCTTCCAAAGTTCTTCTCGAAGACCTTGACCTCGTCCATCCCTCGTATTCCGTTCACAACGACGACCGGTGCTTCCAGCTGCCGTATCTTCGGCACACACCTCTCCGCTATTGCACCCATGCCGTATCTTTCCCTCAGCTCGGTGGCGATCCTGCCGAGGTTTTCATCGGTGGGATCGACGCCGCGCCTCTCGGCCTCCTCTACAATGATCTCTCCCATCCTCACGGAGGGAT
>CAYWSC010000097.1:0-7217 GCA_964460695.1 Hadarchaeota archaeon (SeqCode) | reverse complement strand
AGGCCTTGAACGTGTCAAGGGTGACATCGGGAGGAATAGAGTGGTCCGAGCACAGAACGTAGCCGCCTCCAGAAGCCGCAGCACCCATCTTCTTGAGTACCTCCTCTTTTATCAGCTCGATGTTGTTGGTGCAGATGGTACGCGCGTCTATGTTTCCAATGAAGGCGAGTCTGTCTCCGTACCTCTCCTTAAGCTGCACCACGTCCATACCCGCCTTCGCCTCCATCGGCTGGAGAACTGTAAATCCGGCTCTGATCAGTTGAGGGACCAGTACGTTGACGTTTCCGTCCGAGTGAAGGACACACGGAAGCCCTCTTTTCCTGAACGGCCTGTTTATCTGTGCGTGGCACGCAAGAAGGTACTTCTCGTACAACGACGGGGAGAAGAACGGGCCATCGCGAAATCCAAGGTCGTCCCAGCTCCAAACGCAGTCGGCCCCTGCATCCGCCAGCGCAGAGCTGATAGCACCCAGAAACCGGCCCAAGCACTTGAACATCTTCCTGGTTAGGCGCTTGTCCGTCATCATAAATCTCAAGAGAAGCCTGGTCCCACCGCAGACGTGTCTACAGTACTCGAAGGGGCCGAAAATCGAGGCGAATACGAAGAACTTCTCCTGAAAGTGAGTGATCAGGTCCTCGATCTCTCCTTTGAATGGGTACTTTGAGCTCGAGATCCTTATGGGCGACTCCGGGTCTAGGAGCGGCTCTATCCTTTCCTCGAACTCCTCCAGGTTCCTAAAGGCTGGTTCCATGGGTAGTGGCACCCCGTCAACTCCGCGCCAGCGCTTCTCCTTCACGCCGAATCTGTCGCGGACGATGACCCAGTTCTCGGACTGGGAGCACGTGATCTCGTCGTACTTTGGAGAGACATCGACGCCAATCCCATAGATGTCCATGTTGAAGTACTCTTGGATGAAGACGCCTCTGGGAAGGCCCTGCTCCTCCCATCTGTCGATCGTTGTTCCCCAGGGAAAGTCTACAAAGCCGACTCTGTCGGCCTCCTGGAGATCGAGCAGCCGGTGGATTCTCTCTCTAGAGTCCATGCTTTTCCTCACCTATATGTACATGTGCTCCTCCATCGCCTCGCAGAGTGCCTCGATATTCTCCAATGGGACGTCTGGGTAGACGCCTGCAATGATCATAAGTCCGCCCTCCTTTGAACCAAGCTTCTTCACGATTTCCGCTATGTGGTTCTTCACGTCTCTAGGCTTCCCCCTAGGCAGAACTCTCTGCCTATCAACATCAGCGTCGATACAAATCCTTCCCTTGAGTCTGGCGGCTAGTTGGTCGATTCCGTTGGCGCTGAGCTGGGGGTTTATGACCGTAAAGCCTGCCTCGATGAGCGGGTCGAGCAACCCGAGAATGTGCCCATCGCTATGCATGTAGGTCTCGCAGCCCCCCTCCCTTGCGACTTGACACATCTCGGTGTAGCCCGGCAAGAGGTGTCTTCGAAATACCGCTGGGCTCATCATCTCCCTTTTCTGTGTGCCGAGGTCATCGCCCATCCTTATTCCGTCCACGCCGATCTCCAACCATTTCCTGATTAGAGTGATGTTGTGGTCAAGCACCATCCTCTTCAGAACCTCTAGCTGTGGGGGAGACGTCATAAGGTCGATCATGAGATTCTTGAAGCCTCGGAGGAAGTGTAGCCTTTCGAAGTACCTGCTAGAGTGTCCCCACGTCATCTTGCCTTTTCGCCGCATTTCTAAGACCTCCCTCTGGACGACGTCCCAGGGCTTCCTCGGCCCCACCTCATCCAGCAGAAACGGATCGGGGGGCCTAAAGGTCCGCAGCTTGTCCCAGTCTCGTAGTGGGTGGATCTTGACCTGGCCTCGGATCCCATCTACAAGATTGTACCACACGCACCCCCACATGTCGGTGAAGCATTCGCCAGATCTACACGCGGGGTGCATCTCCTCGAAGTCCCTTCGTCCCTTGCGGTACTCCCCGAAGATCGATGGATGGCGGAGAACAACTTCCTCTAACTTCTCCCCGTACCTCTTCCAGATAGCAGGCGTGAGATAGACGGAGCAGGGAATCCACTCTGGTCCCTGGAATCTTATGGTCCTGAGACAGTTCTCCCTCTCATTCAACCTGGAGCCGCGCAGTTTCCTTATTGATAAAACGTTTGCATGGTAGCTGGGTCAGAGGCCCAGCCCGGCCTGCCATTTAGGTTCACGGGACCAAGGACTTCAATGCCAACCACGTACGGCTCGGGAAGTGTTACAGTAGGCGACCTCGAGCATGGAGAGCGGCGTCTCGCGTTGGATGCAAGCTAGAGCAGCTCTCTATAGTTCTCTGTGACCTTTTTCATCGCCTCTATGACTTGGTCGGAGTACCCCGGGGTCTCGTGGATAAAGGTTGGCATTCCAAGGATCCGGTTGTGGACCTCTTCGGAGATTGGCAGGCTTCCCTCTGGATAACCGGGATAGTCTCCGGTGAGGGGACCCCCGTCTCCGTATATGTCAAATCCCTCAGAGAAGAGCTTGAGGCGGTGGGTCAGGCCATAGCCACGGTGCTTCATGTCCACGCCCTCTGCCTTCAGAGCCTCTATCAGCCTCTCGACTGGAAGGTTCTCAAGCTCCTCCGGCCTGTACAGCATGTGCATTCCACCGTAGAAGCCACCTGGTTTCGCCTTCGGCAGAATCTTGACTGGGTCGATGCCTCTGATCTTTTCCAGCGCCCTGTATATCTTCATCATGTACTCCATTCTCTTCTGGTTCCTGTAGTCGAGGCTGTCGAGCATGACGAGGGCTGCTGCGGCTGCCCACGGATGCGCCCGGAACTTGAGTCCCAGGTTGGTGGGCGCCATCTCTCGATACAGAGGGTTGGTGAACTCCTCGGCTACCCCCCGTCGGTTGAGGTGGCAGAAGAGGAGGATCCGCTCGTATAGGCGTCGATCATTCGTGGTGATCAGCCCGGCCTCTCCTGCTGGGAGGGCCTTTCCCCCTGGGGGCGTTCCCTGCATCGAAAAGCATCCCACGTCCCCGATAGAGCCGACCTTTTGGCCGTCCCACTCTGCTCCGTGGGCATGGCTTGCGTCCTCTATCACCGCGATGTTGTGTCTCTGGGCGATCTCCATGATTGCGTCCATGTCGCAGACGTTGCCATAGAGGTGAACGACGCTTATCGCCTTGGTTCTCGGTGTTATCCGCTTCTCCACATCGTCCGGGTCGATGAGAAGCGTTTCTGGGTCTATCTCGCAGAAGACGGGCCTGGCTCCCATGTGGACGGCGGGGGAGATCGCGCATATCCAGGTGTAGCAAGGGTGGATGACCTCGTCCCCCCTCTTCACCCCGACGGCGTAGTAGGCGGCCCATAGGGTCGAGGTTCCGTTGTGTTGGAGCAGGCAGAAGTCTGTCCCTATGTATTCTGCGAATCGTCTCTCGAGTTCGAGCGGAACTCCTTCTCCGCTCTGAGACCAGATGTCGTTGTCGATCAGGGCATTCACTGCTTGTTTTATCCGTTCCTTGGGGACAGGCCAGTTCTCCTTGGCCTCTACCCTAACCGCTGGGGGACCTCCAAGAATTGCGAGCTTCTGCTCCGCCATGAATATACGCCATGTAGCCAGAAGTTAAATCTGACTATTAGGGATGAGCCAAAAAGTCGCGTGCGTCCATCGAGTGATTCGCCTTCTAGAGATCGGATCCGCGGCGTGCTCTGGATGAGGGTGCTCTCCTCGTGGGAGACGTGTCTAGACGATGGTCCTGCACACTGGGCTCGATGGTGTGATTGCTAGGAGACGAGCACCAACTTGTAGAATTTCAGCTGCTCTATCCGAATCTTGAGTCGGTTGTCGTGACACGAGAAGTCGGCAGCTGTAGGCGTCGATCCAGGCTCGAGGATCGTTACCGACATGGGTTCGACCCCCTCTCGCAGGGGCAGGGAGAGCTGTAGCGATTCGACGGCCTCCACCTTTCTTTCGTCAGGTGGCAGGGTCAGGTCGACGTTGTAGTTTACCATGTGGAGGGCGGTCTTTCCACCTTTGTGGTAGGCGTGAAACCGGATTCCCGGGCTGTCGAAGGGATGGGATATCGTGGCGTCGTAGCCGAGGGCCTCATTGATCAGACTGGTTAGCTTGCCTGGCTCTACGAACTTTTGAATGCCAAGCTCTTCGTCTAGTCGTTGCATGAGCTCGAAGTTGGTCCCGGAGGGAACGTTTACAGCCTTCCAAGAGGGTCTTGCCACCCTCCTAGCCTGGTCGAGGGATATGCCGCCACTTGGGATCAGATCGTCGCAGCTTGCCCGTATGAACCTCTGGCCGAACTCTTCTCCAATCGACTCCACCTCCAAAGGCGGTCTAGGCCGTGCCCTATCGTCAAATCTTGCAAAGTCGTCCATGACGATGCATGTGCCTCCTCGGGCAAGGAAGCTCTTGATCCTTTGTAGGTGGGCGGTTTTCATGTAGGAGACGGCGGGGAGGATGATCAGCTTCGGCAGGCGGTATCTCTTGTCTTCAAAGTTCTCCTCCGACAGGATTCGGAAGGGGATATGCTGGTCGAGGAGATACCTGCTCGTCTTGTAGACAAGGTCAAGATGCCTGTGGTTCTCCAGGCGGAGCTGGCTGAAGAAGTAGGCTAGGCCAACCTCGTCACCAGGTGACCAGCCTTCGAGCAATTCACCATTGTTCTCTTGGAAGGCTCGATAGGCGGACCTTATCGAGGGGAAGTCCGTTCCGGGTTGGATGTAGGTTCCAAGACAGGACAGGCACTCTGCGTATGAAAGCTCGGCGGTTGTCGGGTCGCGTCCTCCCTGATGGAGGATGGCGCCCTTCACGCCTATGGATGATGCATACTTCAGTTGAAGGACAAAGTCGAGGTAGACGCAAGGGGCAACTCGCCCTGGAGCATTGCTCTCTTCGAACATCATCCAGTCGCTGTGAGGGGACCAGACGGCTGCGTCATGGCCTATCTCCTCGCGGAAGTGGGCTCCATCGCTGTGCTGCATCTCGCCCCAGTTCGGCACGACGACGAACCTAGATGCGATCCTGCGGCCCACGTCTTTTATGAAGTGGAGGTTCCTTGCGACACTAGCTGCCCAGAAGAGCTTGGTCTCTGCCCAGAGCGCCCTATCCTTCTCATCGGCTATTCCCCAAAGAGACGGATCAGGCGTGGCGGCTATATCTTGTATCTTCTCAGGGGGATATCTCGCAGAGAGCCAGCGGAGATACCTGCGGGACAGATTCCAGAGCCATCCGTTTCCCCCCTCTTCGATTGGAGCCGTCACGGGGTCCGTTGTTCCTAGCCACCTCTCCAAATCCTGTGGCCTGAGACTTTCTCGGAGAAACGTTCTGAATGTGGGGTGCGTCTTGACCCAGTGAAGGGCATTTCCCTTCGTAGAAAGATGGATCTCCGATGGATCGGAGAATCCGAACACTCTCCTAATCTCTTCCTCAGAATACCTAGACAACAAGTATTCCTTGAAGCCCTGCTGGCAGTACCTGCAGTAGCAGTTCACTATGTTGTTGTCGACGAAGACGCCGTCGTAGCCGACCTTGGCGATATTCTCAACTATGGCCTTCTGGTACGTCCTGTAGTGGAGGTTGTTGGGGCAGGGTGCATACCTTTGCTCGCCGAGGGGGAGGAAAGCCCTATGTCTCTTCTCGTAGTTGTAGTGCGGCCTTCCATACGGCTCCCTTGCCAGCCACTCGATAGGATCCGCAGGCCTTTCTTCAAAGCCAAACTCCGAGTACTCCTCCCAGTGGTCATAGAACATCCAGATTCCCCGGCGGGTTGAGGGATCCCCGGCAATCGTCTGGTTGCATATGTATGGGATAACGATTTCGACTCCGGCGGAGTGAAGCCTCTCTGTGAAGACGGAAATCGTTTCGATCCTTGAGCGCACTTCCTCAGGCGTCATGAGAACAGTCCTGTCCCCCAGCTTTCGCATGGCTCCCCACGTGTTGTTGATCGGCGTGTCATGGCCTACGTGGAGGAGGTGGGGCGGTGCTTCTGACATCTTCGAGATATATGAGTCCATTCGCTCTAAGTGGTCTTCCGAGTAGTCTATTACGTAGGTTATGGGCCTTGGCACTTGGACCATGAGATTCCTCTCCTGGCCTAGCTCTTAAATAGACAGCGGTTCTTGCAAGCGGTCTGTGATCACTCCCGGTGGAATTCGATCCGAGGGCTTGCTGGCAGAAGATACATATTAGTGGGCGGGGTGGGCCTCGCAGAGGCCTGAGCCCATGTCTCCCAGGGAGAGATTCATACGCGCTTTTCACCTTGAAGAGCCTGACAGGATCCCTGTGACTTTCTCCTACGTGGATCCCTTTGTCGAGCTGAGCGAGGAAAAGAAAAAGCTAGGGTACGATGGCTTTCATCGGCTGGTAAGAGAGACGGACATCATTCTTCCAAGGGCACCACTAGGTGGAGGCCGCTTCTACTCGGCCACGACGGATGCCGCGATGACTTCGACATCGACCAAGACGGGGAGATACACGTATACCGAGAGGGTTCTCCACACGCCGCTGGGGCCCTTGCACTCACGCGTAAGAACGGAGGAAGGCATCGCTACTACCTGGACGATCGAGGGCTGGGTCAAGACGCCGGAGGACGTAGAGAAGATACTGTCCATACCTTACGAACCACTCGAGCTCAGCGCTGAGCCCATCATCCAGGGGCAGGCCCAGCTCGGTGACAGGGGAATCGTTGCGACGGGGGTAGCCGACCCTATCTGTGCAGCCGCAGAGCTTTTCTCCCTCCGTGACTACGCCATAACGGCAAGCACAAACAAAGACGTTATCAAAAAGCTTCTAGACTTCTTTGCACCGCGGATCGAGGACTACACCCGGCAGCTCGCCGAGCAAACGGAGGACGTACTCTATCGGATAGTCGGGCCGGAGTACGTCACCGGTCCGATCGTCCAGCCCAGCCTCTTCCGAGAGTTTGTCGTTCCCTACGATAGGAGACTTGTCAAGATAGTCAAGAAGAACGACAACATCGCCTGCATCCACTGCCACGGGAGGATCAGAGAGGTGGTCGACGACATAAGGTCGATAGATCCTCACGTCCTGGAACCTATAGAGCCGCCCCCAAAAGGGAATATCCGTCTCTCAGACCTCAAGGAGAGGATTGGGGATAGGATATGCCTCATGGGATATATCCAGTACAACGACCTTGAGTTCGATTCGCGCCGCTCAATTCGCGAAAAGGTGAGGGATGCTGTTTCTCAGGGTGCGCCGGGTGGGGGGTACATACTCTTCCCCACGGCCGAACC
>CAYWSC010000096.1:0-7234 GCA_964460695.1 Hadarchaeota archaeon (SeqCode) | reverse complement strand
GGTCAGGGGTCTACGAGATCATACCGCGTTTCGAATCTGAGAGGTTGGAGGACAGGCTCCGGCTGATGAGGATCTTCTCTTCTGAAGTTATGAATAGCTTCTAGGTATGAGGAATACTCGATCCGCGACGGCGCGGGCGACAGCCGGTCCTAGAGCAGCGATGCGAGTAACTTGAGATCTTCCATGAAGGCCTTCCTAGCCCCTGGAAAGCGCATTGCAGAGGCAGGGTGAAACGTTGGGAGAACGATCCTGCTGTTCCAGGAGGCCAGCTTGCCTCTAACATCTGAAAGCCGTTTTCCGCCTAGGATGGTGCGGGCAGCTACCGATCCTAGGAGGACAATTACCCTCGGGTCGACGACTTCGATCTGGCGCTCAAGGAAGGGTCTGCAGGCCGAGATCTCTGCAGAGGTCGGTGCTCTGTTGTGGGGTGGATGACACTTGACTGATCCTGTAATGAAGAACTGGGAACGGGACAGGCCTACGGAGCCGAGAGCCTCATCCAAGAACCGCCCGGATCTGCCTACGAACGGCCGGCCCGTTCTGTCCTCCTCCGATCCTGGACTTTCCCCTATCAGCATACACTCCGCGTCTTCGGGTCCCTCCCCAGGGACGGCCAGCCTTCTGGACGATGCTAGCGGACATCGGGTGCACCTCCTTATCTCTTCTGCCAACTCGTCCAGAGAGAGGGGCATGCGAGCTGGTTTTCGGGAGTATTCTTAAGGCGTTTCTTCGAGGGGAAATTGTGCGCGTTCGTTTCGGTCCATCCGGGCTCCCGAGGGCCAATGGACTCGTGGAAGGACTGAGGCAGCTCAAGTCGATGGGCTTCGATGCCTGTGAGCTTGACTTCGTCGACGGATTTTGGATGAACAAGGAAGAGGCGGAGAAACTTCGACCGTCAGTCGAGGCTATGTCTATCTCCTTGAGGGCCCACGCCCCCTTCTACGCGACTCTTACTCAGTCCGATCCGCTGAAGGCAAAGAGGTCCGTCGCAATGATACATCACACGGCGAATCTGATTCACCTGGCCGGGGGAGAGGGCATAACGGTGCATCCCGGCTTTCTGATGGGCAGGAGAAGGGATGAGGTGTTGAAGGTCGTCCGGGAGAGGCTGAAGGAGGTGGAGGAAAGGCTAGAAAGAAACGCCATACGCGTAACCATCGGGATAGAAAACGTTGGGAACGCAAGGGAGTTTGGTGGAAGCATCGATGATGTGATGGAGGTTTGTCGTCTTTCTCGAATGGCCTACCCGGTCATTGACTGGGCCCACGTGCAGTCGACTTGTGACGGCTGCCTGAGGTCTGAGGAGGACTACATACATTTCCTTAGCTTGGTCGAAAAGAGACTGGGACGGGAAGCCCTAGAGAAGACTAGGTATCACTTCTCAGCTGTCGAGTACTCGGAGGGCCTTGAGAGGAGGCACCTAAGCTATAGGCAGGGGGACATGAATCTCCAGCACCTTCTTGACGCCCTGTGCGCTACCGGCGTGGAAAACGCGCTCATCATATCGGAGTCTCCTGACATGGATAGCCATCTAGAGATGCTGGGATTGGTCAGGGCGATGGAGGCAGCGGGCGGTTGCGACTAGGCCTACACGTCGAGATTATACAGTTCCTTGGGAGTCTCGTAGAACCACTGGCGTGCTATCTGTAGGGCATCGTCCATGTCGATTAGTCCCCTTTCGATTCTTCTGGCAAGCACCCTTGCTATGTTTTCTCTAGCCATGGTGAGGTGCCCATACACCTTTTCAACAGGCTTTCCATAGTCACCGCCGAATCCGATTATCTTGTTGACCGGAACGAGGTCTATCCACTCGTCCAGCGCCGAGCAGACCATCTCTGGCGAAACGATGTGAGACCAGCACAGGTTCAACCACACATTCGGGAAGTTCTTTCCTATGAGGCCAGCGTCGCGGACCCAAGGCATCCCCATGTGGTACATATCGAACCTCGTCTTTGGGTGACGAGCGAAGATGCTGATCATGTGTCTAGGGTCTAGCTGCCTGAAGTCTCCCCAGACTCCGGTGTGAACGGCGATCACCAGGCCTAGGTCAGCGGCAACGTCCATCAGTGTCTCTAAGAGGTAGACCTTGAGATGATTCATCTCGGGAAGGGTCTCTTTTTGCTGCCGTTTGATCTTGTCAAACAGTGATACTGCCTTCTCCCGGCTGTACTCGCAGAAGGGTAGGGATACAGTCTTGAGCCCGACGACCCCCTCTTTGATCCATCGCTCAAACCCGAGTTTTGCAATCTCGACGTATTCGTCCAGAGTATTCGGCTCCTTCTCGTTCAGCTTGTCGCAAAGGCTCTGGACGTCCTTCCAAGACCTGACACCTGCGTAGGTGTCTAGCGGCATAACCGGTATCATGAAGTCTAGATCGTAGTCGGTCCTATTCGCCTGGGTAAGGGCGGCTCTGATGTTGCACATTTCGACCAGTATCTTCCGATAGATACCCGGCTTGTTGTCGGCTTGAAGTCTCTCCGAGATGTCCAGATAGTTGTCGTCGTTGATGTCATCGAACCCGAGGTGGCGGGCGTATATGAAGGCGGGCCTAGCATACGAGCCGTAGCGGATGTGGGGGAGGTATTTCCGTAGTATTGCCCACCGCGATTTGAGGTCGACCGACTTGTCGTGCATTCTCTTCCATTCGTCGTCGGTCATCCCTGCGCAGAGGAAGTCGGTTCGCGTATAGTGAATAAACAGGTCGCAGACATCCATGGGTTGGGAAACTCGGACCCGCTCAGGCGCGAGGTGTTCGTGGGCGTCGATCACCGGCAGCTCTTCAATTTTCTCGAAGAGCCTGCTCTCCGTGGGGGAAAGCTTGATGGAGTTCACAAGCCCCGATCAACTAAGGCTACTGAAAAAGCTCTCGGTTCCCAGTCTAGAGGATGAGGAAGATCAAGACGAGTATGAGTCCGAGGGCCATGGAGAGCACGATCAACAGGTCTATAGCATCCTGCGAAAGTGGAAACGATCGGGGCGAGTCCAAGTACCTTAATTCGCCTCTCTCCATGAACTCCCGGTATTCATCCTTGTGGATCCGATAGATCCGGCCTTCGTAGTAGATTTCCTTCGTCTTAGACTCCGGATGTAGGCGCCCGCCGCAGAAGGGACACCACGAAATCTCGGCGACTGTGGTGCTCGACTTCAGGTCTCTCTCCCCCGCAGAAATAGTCCAAGGAAGGTATTTAACGCTTAGCCCGGGTGCCCGACAATCGGGGAAGACAATCTTGAGGAGAAATATTTAATAATGGACCTCTTTGTACGCAAAAGGACTTCGATGCACAGAAGTGTTCTCGGAGGAGCTGTTTGAGTTGGCAGTGCAGACCAAGATCTTGCTTGACGAGGACGAAATCCCGAAGAGATGGTACAACATAGTAGCCGATATGCCGAAGAGGCCGGATCCGTATCTCCATCCTGCGACAAAGGAACCCACAGACCTTCCGCCGCCGCTGTTCCCACAGGAGCTGATAAAGCAGGAAAAGTCAACCGAGAGATGGATCAGGATACCGGACGAGGTCAGAGAGGTCTACCGACTCTGGAGGCCCACTCCCCTGTACCGGGCGGTGCGACTCGAGAAGGCGCTCAAGACGCCTGCAAAGATCTACTACAAGTGGGAGGGCGTAAGTCCGCCAGGCAGCCACAAGCCAAACACCGCTGTGGCCCAGGCTTACTACAGCATGAAGGAAGGCGTTTCGAGGCTGACAACGGAGACCGGAGCGGGTCAGTGGGGAAGCTCCCTCGCATTTGCCACACGTCTGTTTGATATGGACTGCACGGTCTACATGGTGAGGGTCAGCTACGAGCAGAAGCCTTACAGAAAGATAATGATGCATATCTGGGGAGCGGACATCTACCCCAGCCCCAGCGATAGGACCAAGTTCGGCAGGAAGATGCTTGAGCAGGATCCAAATCATCCTGGAAGCCTCGGCATCGCGATAAGCGAGGCGGTTGAGGATGCTTTGGAGCACGACGATGCGAGGTACGCGCTGGGCAGCGTCCTTAACCACGTGCTGCTGCACCAGACCGTAGTAGGAATGGAGCTGAAGAAGCAGTTCGAGCTCGCTGATGACTACCCCGACGCTATGTACGGGTGCGTCGGAGGGGGCAGCAACTTCTCCGGTGCAGCATTTCCGTTTGTCGGCGACAAGATCAGGGGCGAGGCACCGGATCTGGAAGTCGTCTCGTGCGAGCCGAAGGCCTGCCCAACTCTGACCAAGGGACTTTACGCATACGACTACGGAGACACGGCGGGGCTGGCACCGATAGTGAAGATGTTTACCCTTGGCCACGAGTTCGTTCCCCCGCCGATCCACGCCGGTGGGCTGAGGTACCACGGAGACGCTCCTCTTTTGTGCAAGCTCACTGAGATGGGGTACATGAAGGCAAACGCGTACAGTCAGCTTTCCGTGTTCGAGGCGGCGACGCTTTTCGCAAGGACCGAGGGATTCATAATTGCACCAGAGACGGCTCACTGCGTGAGGGCGGCGATAGACGATGCGATCAGGTGCCGGGAGACCGGAGAGGAGAAGACCATATTCTTCGCGAACAGTGGACATGGGCATTTCGACCTGGCAGCGTACGACGCCTACTATCAGGGCAAGCTGAAGGACTTCGAGCTTCCGGAGGAGGAACTGAAGAAAGCACTCAAGTCCCTCCCGAGAATCGGCTGACTCGGTCGAATTATTAAGGGCAGATCTTCGTGGGGGGAGGCGTGGATGCCTCCTCCCGTCTTGTCACCTGTCCTGAGTGCGGGGCAACAGTCAAAGAGTCGAACCTGAGAAGACATCTTAGCAGAGTCCACTCCAAGCAACTGGAGCGTTCCCGCCCGAAGAGGAAGAAACACAAGTCTATCGTCAGAAAACTGAGGCGGCACTCTCGCTATCTCTTCCTAGGCGCGCTGATAGTAATCTTCGGACTGGGACTTCTCTACGCGGTGAACCACGGCCTCTGGAGAGCATCTACGGGCGGTCAGTCAACCATGTCGGCTTCGAATCTTCCAAGGGCTATTTTCGAGACGAACCTGGGGAGCTTTGTCGTAGAACTCGACACCCGGAATGCTCCGATCACAGCTGGAAACTTCATGGACCTCGCCGCGAGCGGGTTCTACAACGGCCTAACCTTCCACAGAATTGTCAAGGGCGCGCTGATCCAGGGAGGAGACCCCTATGGAAACGGAACGGGCGGGTCGGGAAAGAACATACCATGGGAGAACACGACGCTGAAGAATCTGAAATACACAATTGCGATGGCACGGGCCGGAGACCCCAACGACCCGCGCTTCTCCGGCACGGCGAGCAGCCAGTTCTTCATCAACCTCAAGGACAACACCTACCTCGACAACTTCAAGTATCCGTTCGTGGTGTTCGGCAGGGTTGTGGAGGGCTTTGACGTGGTAGACTCGATAGGGTCTCTCGCGCCTCCTGGCTCCACGACCTACGACGGGCCCCCCACCATGACGGTGAAGATGAACGTCTCCATCCACAGCTAGCCATCACGGCTTGTTCTTCACGGCGATCTCTAAGGCCCTAAGGGCGGCTTCAGTTGCCTTGGCTCCGTCATAGGCGCCTGCAAGCGGGCTTTTCTCCATCGATCCTTTTTGTACACAAGAGACGAACTCGGCGTAAGCCCGGTCAAATCTCTTGCCGCTTGAAGACGGAAGCTGTAGGTATCCCTTGGGCGTGTAGAGGATCCCGTTTGTCACGACTCCCTCCGAGCCTATCACCTCTATCCGCGACGAGCTTGGCAGGTCCTTTGTCTTGTGGCCGAAGACGAAGCTCATCTCGACCAGCGCAAGCACCCCCGACTCCAGTCGCGACACCGAGATCACGTGCCCGGGGTATTCAAATTCCTCTTCGACCCATTGGCCTTCGGACCACATCTTCCCTATCTCGGACCCCGAGAGCCACCTGACAAGATCGAAGAAGTGCACACCGTTGTCGACAATCGGCCCGCCCACACGCATAAAGGCAGCCCGGCGTTGGCCCATTTTGCCCTTGATCCCGTGGCAGGCCCAGTTCATCACAAATCTAAGGATCTCGAGTCTCCCTAGGTCGCCAGCGGAAAGGTGCTTCTTCACCGCTATGATGTCGTCCGAAAGCCGGAGATGGAGATCTACTGCAAAGACCAGTCCCGTCTCTCTGACGGTATCAACGATGCTCCAGCAGTCCTGAATCGTTGAGGCAAGGGGTTTTTCGCAGAAGACATGTTTCCCTGCCTTGAGCGATTCCTCGGCAATGATCCTATGGGAGTCTACAGGGGTGCATATCGAGACTGCGTCGAGGTCTTTCATACGCAGGAACTTGTGGTAGTCTGTGGTGCCCGGTACGCCGAACTTCTCCTTCACCTTTGCCAGTCGATACTTGGAGAGATCCGCGACGCCAACAAGTTCGATGTCGGGGTTCCTGGTCATGGCCGGCAGATGGCCATAGTTTGCCACAGTTCCCGCACCAATTAGAGCCATTCTCACCTTGCGTTGCGAGTCCCTCTTCTCCAATGAAATACCTCACTAGACGACGGATTAGGCACTAGACCATGGAGCCGAGTCACGGATTTGGCCGGCTTCCCGTCGACAAGGCGTCACTTGTACACCCTGTCGTTCTCGCGAACCCTCTGCACCACCTTGAGGCCAATGGACTGTCCAGGCCCAGCGCTCTGGATGTTCTTGTGCTCTATTTGCATCGATTCTACGGTCTGCTCAAACTCCGTGGTGGACCCCTTTATCAGGATCTTATCGCCGACTTGGATCGTGTCAGAGAGCTCGACAACGGCAACCCCGATCTTCGGGAAGTAGTGTGTTATCCGACCGATCTCCTTTCTCTCGCTCATACGAACCTCGCTTCCGAGGGAGGCTCATGATATTAATGTGTTGACCCCGAGGTTGTCCGCAAGCCTCCTTCAAGTGGATCGGAGGCGCTTCCCGTATAACCTCTACTTGCGGAGAGACCGCAGTTTGCGGAGGACGCTTCTCCGAGCAATCCCCATCTTTTCCCGCTCTCTATGAACGTCGCGGCTATGTCCAACTGTCCTACGAAACGATGATCTGCATCGGCAGGAGTTCGGGGTCTATCTCGCTGGAGAACACGATGACGACATCGTGGCGTAGAGGGCGGCTGCCGCCCCAGTAGGACGTGTCCCTGGTGCGAGTCTTTACTATCTCCCACGCCTTCTCCTTGGGGATCATCATCAGGGGCAGGATCTCCCCCGAGGTCCGTGCTTTTTCCGCTTCTGCTGCCTC
>CAYWSC010000095.1:6089-7333 GCA_964460695.1 Hadarchaeota archaeon (SeqCode) | reverse complement strand
GTGAACATCTTTGCGAGGCGCGTACGGATCCGCAGACCGGCAGGATACGTCTCCTCCACATTGGCTTGGCCTTTCTGAGACCCGATCACCCTGATCCGGTTTATTTGTCGGATCCAAAGGTAGACTTGACGATGGTCCCAGCCTTCGAGTGGGTGATGACTGAGGAGGAGATACGGAGAAGTCTGAGGATGTATATGCCTCGGTCGAAGGAGGATCTTGACAGGAACTTCGACCTGGTAATGATCGATGGCGTCGATGCCGGCCATATTAGAACCAACTTCTTGGAATGGGTGGTCGATCTAGTTCAGAACGGACAACTCAGCTTCGTGATGACCGACTCAGGATCAGGGTGGGGCTTTGCAGGAAGCGGTACATCGTGGTACATCACGCCGGTTGAGAGGATACTGACGGTGGACGACCAGCCGGGAAGAGAAGGCGCCGTCCCCAGCTACGCGTCGAATGCCTTCAAGCTCTTCCCCCTGGATCCGACCCACGAGCTTATGAGAAACATCCCATGGGATGAGATCCGCTTCGTGGCGATGAATCGCCCGACAGAGAGGCCGGGGACACGGGTCGTGGCCCAGATGTCGGGCGAGCGGCCCGTCAACAAGGAAAAGCCCGCCATAGTCTATGTGGACTACCCCTCAGGCGGAAGATCGGTCTCCTACATATTCACATGGCACACCATGGTTGACAGTCCCATAGTCCTCAGCCTGTACCGCTGGAAATGGCACATCGACGCTCTGCTAAACTTCGTCTACTGGCCGTGCAAGGTCGCCATACCTCAAGACCTCTTGCTGGTGCACAGGGTAAGGGAGAGCATGTGGGATATGGACGTGACCAGAGGCTACGTGCTGTCCGCCATGGAGTTCGCGGACAAGATAGGCGCCAACCTTCAGGCTATCGACCGGAAGCTTTCCGCGCTTGATTCCAAGAGACGAGACTGTAACGGTCTGTATCTTCGAGGAGAGATGGAGGAGGCCTACAGGGAACTCGCCGAAGTGAAGGCTGCGTACCTCGACCTAGTCGACGAAGTTCTGTTGGCGAGAAAAAAGGCGCTTTTGTGGATCTTTGCCGTTGAGTGGCTCGTCGTGACGTCGACCTTTGTGATAAGCGGAGTGGCCTTGTGGAGCATGATGATAAGGAGGAGAGCTTACAGAGAGGTGAAGGCTACGAGGATTAGAAGGGAGGACGGGATGTGGTGATTCCAAACCGGGAACGCTCAGATGGGTCCATGTCCCCCA
>CAYWSC010000095.1:3932-5989 GCA_964460695.1 Hadarchaeota archaeon (SeqCode) | reverse complement strand
CTTCCCGTTAGCGCGGTGAGCTCCGATGGAAGGTACGCCCTTTCTTTGAATTTCTCTAGGATCCATAGGTGGAGGCCGGGTTACGGCTATCCCGGGGTAGAAGACCCACACGCCGGTGAGATGCACCCGGATCAAGACGGCGTCTTTGTCATGGATCTTCGAAGCGGGGAGAAGTGGCTTGCCGTATCGATGGAACAGGTCGCCCATCAGTCCTCATCCAAGGACGTAAGGAACAAGTTCCTGTGGTTCAACCACACCTTGTTCAATCCATCTGCTAGCCGGTTCGTCTTCCTCTCTAGGTTTGCATGGAATGGGAGCAGGCTGACCGCCATGTTCACTTCGGATCTTTCTGGGGGCGACCTTTACCGCGTCATAGATTACGGCCTAGTCTCCCACTTCGACTGGAGGAACGACGGAGAGATACTGGTCTGGGCGGATCTTGACGGCCAAGGCGGTGCATTCTACCTGATAAGAGACAAGGTGGGAATCCACGAGAAAGTCGCCGAGGGACTACTGACGTCTGACGGTCACTGCAGCTTTTCGCCGGATCGCAGATGGATACTCAGCGACACGTACCCCTTAGACGGGTACAGACGGCTGATGCTCTATTCCGAGACCCAAAACCGGATAGTCGATCTGGGCCGGTACTATTCTCTCCCGGAACTGTCCGGCGAGATAAGGTGCGATCTCCACCCGAGGTGGAATAGAAGGGGTGACTGGGTCTGCTTCGACTCGACCCATGAGGGTTCCCGTCAGATGTATCTTATGGATCTGTCACCAGTCCTTGGCTGAGCCTGGTGCGGCTCAGGCCTAGCCATATCTTTTTTAAGGAAGATGCGGCCTCTTGCCCCCGATTGCATGGATGAGGACATTTGGCGCGTGCCTCTGTACAAGAAGGCAGAGATCTTCGAGCGGAACATTCTGAAGAACCACTGGATAGACGGCCTGTACCCATCCATCGTCGAGATTCCTCTCGACGGGGGACCGGTTGACCAGACGACATCGGGCTATAGCAATGTTGCCCACTCGGTCTGCTGGACTGCAAACTATCTGGCTGGGCAGGCCTACCGGTACGCCTTCACCAAGGACGAGGCTGTGAGGAGGCACGCCGACCGGGTCTTGAATGCCATGATTAGGTGCCTGAAGGTCACCGGTGTGCGGGGCCTTCAGGCCCGGGGATACGTATTCGGCCACGGAGAATCCTACGAGGAGAGAGAGGGTTCGCCGCACGCCAAGGATTGGCACCAAGGTAGAGGTAGGTACTCAAACCTCAGGTGGAGAGGAGACCCGAGCCATCACAACTACAGCGACGCAATCCACGGATACGCAGCGTATTACGATATCGCGGCCGATGAGAGACAGAAGGAGAAGATACGCAGAGCAGTGCATGACCTGGTAGGCTACTGGGCCTTCAACAACGGGATCATCAGGAGGCTTGACGGGAGCGTCTCCACACACATACTGGGGCTGACTGACGGGAAGACGCCTAACCTTAGGGTGATCATGGCGGCCGCAGGGCTAAAGGCGGCTCACCACATAACGGGTGATCGCAGGTTTGCCGAGCTCTACGAGGATCTGGTGGAGCAGTATGACTTCAGAAGGTGGGAGGCCTTTCCTCAGAGGCTGCGCAAGAGATACGGACACGACGACGCCGAACACGTCTTCGGCCATCTGGACAACCTCTTCAGACAGGAGAAGGACGAGGAGCTGCTTGGTTTCTACAGAAAGGTGCTGGATGCATTGTGGGAAAACCACAAGGACGATCGACAGTCCCTATTCACATATGTCTACCTCTCGCTGACCCCTGAGTACCCGGAGAAAGAGAGGGCCCTGAAGGAGGCCCTCTGGACCTTGCAGACCTGGCCCATACGGAGGGTATTCCGGCCACGAATGAACAGCATCAGAACGGACATAGAGATAGTGGACGGCAAGGCGTCAAGGCCCCTCCCGATGTATGAAAGCCCTTGGGACAACGAGTATCAGTGGAAGGGCAGTCTGTACCAACTCGACGGCTGGCTGAGTCGAACCGTCGTATCGGTGGCGGTTCCATGGGAGGA